>NZ_JBEUPA010000003.1:0-160727 GCF_040492065.1 Actinomadura sp. NPDC000929
GGTCGGCGACGGCGACCCGCGCGCCGGCGCCCGCCAGCGCCCGCGCCGCGATCTCGCCGAGGCCGCCGGCGGCGGCGCCGACCACCAGGGCGACCTGGCCGGTCAGGTCGAACGCGGGGTTCACCACTGGAGCTCGCTCTCCTCGTCCGCGGCGTTCCGTCCGGCGAGCCGGCCGAACACGCCGGACTTGCCGATGGAGGTGCCGGTCATGTAGCCGGCCCCGTGGAATCCGCCGGTGATCTCTCCGGCGGCGTAGAGGCGCCCGATCGGCTCGCCCCACCAGTCGAGGACTCGCATCCGGGTGTCGACGGTGAGCCCGCAGTACGTCGCGAGCACGACGGTTCCCGAAGGGTGGGCGTAGAACGGCGGGCGGTCGATCGGCGTGGGGTCCCCGACGCCGCCGGACAGGTGGGCCCGCCCGAACGCGTCGGCCCGCCCGTCCCGGAGCGCGGCGTTGTACTCGGCGACGGTGCGCTGCAGGGAGCCGCCCGGCAGGCCGATCGCGGCCTCCAGGCCGGCGACCGTCCCGGACCTGAGCAGCATCCCGGCCCGCTCGCGCCCGGCGAACTCGTAGATCGGGACCTCGTCGTTGGCCAGGGCCATCGTGCGGGCGTCGAAGACCTGCCAGGTCGTCACGCCGGGCTGGGCGAGCGCGGCGTCCCCGATCTCCTTGTAGTTCCGCGACTCGTCCACGAAGCGGCGGCCTTCGCGGTTCACCGCGATCGCGCCCTTGTAGACGGCGAGGATGCCGGTGCCGTCCTCGTCGGGGTGCTCGACGTGGTAGTGCCCGTACGTGCCCTTGATGTAGGGGGTGTCGCGCAGGCCCGCCCCGAGCGCCATGGCCATCTTGAGGCCGTCGCCCTGGTTCCCGGCGCCGCCCTGGCGGAGCGCGTTCTCCATCTGCGGCGCGAACGCGGCGAGCAGCTCCGGGTTCATCGAGAAGCCGCCGGTGGCGAGCACGACCGCGTCCGCGAGCACCTCGCGGCCGTCGGCGAGCCGGACGCCGGTCACGCGGGCGCCGTCGTGCAGCAGCCGGTGCGCCGGGGCGCCGAGCACGACCCGGGCGCCGAGGGCGCCGGCCGCCGCGAGCAGCAGGTGCAGCATGCGGGTGGTGTCGGCGGGGTGGCTGCGCGGCGCCGACTGGCCCGAGGCGGCGTGGATCTCGCCGTAGCGGACGCCGTGCTCCTTCAGCCAGCGGTACGCCGCCAGCTGGTGCTCGCAGTACAGGTCGATGAGCGCCGGGTCGCCGCGCCCCCGCCCGACCTCGACGAGGTCCTCGCGGAGCAGCTCGACGGAGTCGGCGATGCCCTGCTCGGCCTGCTCGTCGGTACCCGCGAAGGCGGACAGCCCGGCCGACTTCACGGTGGACCCGCCGATCTCGCCGGTCTTCTCCAGCAGCAGCGCGTACCGTCCCGCCTCGGCCGCCGCGAGCAGCGCGGCGCATCCGGCGAGGCCGGCCCCGAGGACCAGGACGCCGACGCGCCCGGGCAGGTCGGTCTCGACCGGCAGGCCGGGCAGGGCGCTCACGAGACGCTCCCGAACTCGCGGTCCAGGGCGGTCTCGGCGGCGCTGAACCGCGGCAGGTTGAACAGGCTCTGCCGCTCCTCCCAGCCCGCCATCCGGCCGGCCCGGGACGCGGTCTCGCCGCGCTCGCGCAGGTGCGCCAGCGCCTCGCGGCCGGCGAGGTGCATCGAGCGCATCAGGTAGTTGGCGAACAGCACGACCCCGAAGCCCAGCTCGGCGTAGCGCGCGACGTCCAGCTGCGGAGTCCTGCCTCCTTCGACGACGTTGACGATCAGCGGCACGCCCGCCAGCTCGCGCCCGACCAGCGCGAGTTCGTCGACCGTCCGCGGCGCCTCGACGAACAGCGCGTCGGCGCCGGCCTCGGCGTAGGCGCGGCCGCGTTCGACCGCCTCCTCGATCCCGTGCACGGACCGGGCGTCCGTCCGCGCGATGATCACCAGCGCGTCGTCGGCGCGCGCCTCGCACGCCGCCGCGATCTTGGTCTGCATGTGGCCGGACGGGATCAGCGCGTGCGAGTCGAAGTGGCCGCACCGCTTCGGCATCTCCTGGTCCTCCAGCTGGAGGCCGGCCACACCGGCGCGCTCCAGCAGGCGGACCGTGCGCATCGCCGCCAGCGGTCCGCCGTAGCCGGTGTCGGCGTCGCAGACCAGCGGCACGCGGGTCGCCTCGGCGAGCCGTCCGGCGTGGTCGACGACCTCGGCCTGGGAGATCAGCCCGATGTCGGGAAGCCCGAAGCCGGCGTTGGCGAGCCCGGCGCCGGTGGCGTAGACGGCGGCGAAGCCGGCCTCCTCGACGAGCCGGGCGCCGAGCGCGTCGGTCGCGCCGGGCAGCACCAGCGGCTCGACCGGCGCGCCCGGCGCGGCCGTGGCGGCGGCCAGCGCGGCGCGCAGCGCCAGCCGCTTGTCGCGGGCGGTCGGGCCGGGGCCGACACCGGTCAGCGATGCGAGCAGGCCCGGCTCCCAGGGCGGGGTGTGGGGCACGTCAACTCCTCCATGGAGCGATTACTACAGACGCTTACCGTGACAGCAGTCACCAGGTCGGCGCAACCCTCGCGGTTCCGGCCCACCTTCCCGCGGACTCCCTCCACCAGGGTCGACATCGCGAGTTTTCGCAGCACATCAGCCATGTTCTAGAGGTCGTACCAGCGCCCGGCGCCTGTGGTCGCAGTCACAGAATTCTGCGGCCACCTCTTGCCTTCCCCGGAGCGATCGCTCTACGGTCCATGTAGTGACTGCTACAGAGATGCCGGTCACGCTCTCCCGTTCTCCGCGACCCGAAGGAACGTCACCGATGACCGTCCTGGACGAGATCCGCCGGCTGGAGCCGGAGTTTCGCGCCGAGGAGGACCTTTCGGCCGACCAGCGCATGCTGACCGGCCGGGCCTTCACGCGCATGCAGGAGACCGGGCTGATGCGCGGCCTCCAGCCCAAGCGCTGGGGCGGCGCCGAGCTGTCGCTGCGCGAGCACCTCACCGGCGTCTACGAACTCGGGCGGATCGCCCCGTCCGCGGGCTGGGTCGCCGGCGTCATGGGCTCGCACCCCTGGCAGCTGGCCCTGTTCCCCGAGGAGACGCAGGCCGAGATCTGGGCGTCCGACCCGGACTGGAACGCCTCCTCCTCCTACGCCCCGACCGGGAAGATCGAACCGGTCGACGGCGGCTACCGCGTGCACGGCCGCTGGTCGTTCTCCTCCGGCTGCGACCACGCCCAGGGCGTGATCCTCGGCGGCTTCGCCGGGAAGGTCGAGGTGGCGCCCGGCGTCGAGGTGCCGAACTACGGGTCCGCGCTGCTGCACCGCGACCAGTACTCCATCGAGGACACCTGGCACGTCCGCGGCTCCCGCGGCACGGGCAGCAAGGACATCGTCGTCGAGGACGCCTTCATCCCGGCCCGGCGCTTCCTGTCCAGCCCGCTCTACGAGTACAACCCGGAACGCCCCGCGCCCGGCATGGAGACCAACCCGAGCGCCCTCTACAAGCTGCCGTGGGCGGTCATGTTCAACCTCGTCCTGGTCGCGCCGATGCTCGGGCTCGCCCGCCGCCTCATCGACGACTGGACGGCCGACACCCGCGTCCGCAGGGCGAACTGGGGCGGCACCTACGCCGACGACCCGCTGATGCAGATGCGCCTGGCCGAGGCCGAATGGGTCCACGACGCCGCCGTCATGAAGATGTACGACGCGATCGACACGATCACCGAGGCCGCCGAGGCCGGGGTGTTCCTGGACAAGCGGCAGCGGGCCCGGCTGCGGTGGAACATCACCCGCGCCTGCCAGCGGACCGGCTTCGCGATCAACGACCTGATGCGGGCCGCCTCCGGCCGCACCGTCTTCGTCGACCACCCGCTGCACCGCCTCTACCAGGACGTCATCGCCGAACTCGGCCACGCGTTCCTCGTCTCCGACGGCGTCGGCCAGTACTACGGCGCCGCCCTCCTCGACTCTTCCGCCCCGGAGGTCATGCTGTGATCACGCAACTCGCCTACCTCGGCATCGCGTCCCCGAACTCCGCGGAGTGGCGCGACTACGCCCCCCGCCTGCTCGGCGCGACCATCGCCGGCGACGGCCCGGACGGCGCCGTCCGGGTGAAGGTCGACGACAAGGGCTACCGGGTCGCCGTCCACCCGGCGGAGCAGGACGAGCTCCGGTACGTCGGGTGGGACTGCGGCAACGAGACCGACCTGCGGTCCTACGCGGCCGAGCTGCGCGGCAAGGGCGTCGAGGTGCACGCCGGCGGCGCCGAGGAGCTGAAGGAGCGCCAGGTCGCCGAGCTGTACTGGTTCACCGACCCGTTCGGCAACCGCCACGAGATCGTCTGGGGGCAGTTCTCCCAGCCGAACTCGTTCTTCCCCGGACGCCCCATGCGCGGCCGCTTCGTCACCGGCGACCTCGGCCTCGGCCACGTGGTGCTGATCGTGCCGGACCTCGACCGCGCCAACGCCTTCTACGCCGAGACGCTGGGCTTCCGGTTGTCGGACCGGGTGAAGAGCGACGTCTTCAACCTGCGCTTCTACCACTGCAACGGCCGCCACCACTCGCTGGCCGTCGCGGAGATCCCCGGCATGACCGGGATCAACCACCTGATGCTGGAGGTCGAGTCCTTCGACGACCTCGGCACCGCGATCGACCTGTTCACGGCCGACCCGGAGCGGGAGATCCTGCTGTCCCTCGGCCGGCACACCAACGACCTGATGACCTCGATCTACGTGCAGACCCCGTCCTCGATGCAGATCGAGTACGGGCACGGCGGGATCAGCGTCGACGACCTCACCTGGGTGGCGGGCAACCACGACCTGCCGTCGATCTGGGGCCACCACCGCTCCCAGGCGTACCTGGACGGGCCTCCCGGCATCTTCCGCCCCGCGGGCGGCGAGGAGGCCGCCGGATGACCGCCGCGATCCGCACCGAGGACGTCGCGATCGGCGGCGGCCGCCACCTGCGCGTCAACCAGACCGGCGCCCCGGGCGCGCCCGCCCTGCTCTTCCTGCACGGCTCCGGGCCCGGCGTGACCGCCGCGTCCAACTGGCGAGCGGTGATCGAGGGGCTCGGCGACACCTACCACTGCGTCGCCCCCGACATCCTCGGCTTCGGCGACTCCAGCCACCCGGACCCGCAGCCGCAGGGCTTCGCGGCGCAGGCCGAGGTCCGCATCGACGCGCTGTTCGCCCTCGTGGACGCGCTCGGTCTGGAGAAGGTCGTCCTCGTCGGCAACTCCATGGGCGGGATGTACTCGCTGCGCATGGCCCAGCTGCGGCCGGACCTCGTCGACCGGATCGTGCTGATGGGCTCGGGCGGCATGCCGGGCCTGGAGCCGACCCCGGACCTGATCAAGCTCATCACCTACTTCGACGATCCGACCGTCGAGGCGATGGCGGACCTGCTGATGAGGTTCGTGCACGACAAGAAAGCCTTCGGCGACACCGTCGAGGCGGTCGCGGCGGAGCGGATGCCGATCGTGCGGCGCCCCTGGATCGAGGCCGGGCACCGGGCCATGTTCGCGCCCGAGATGCTCAGCTTCGGGCCCGACGACCTCGCGAAGATCGACATCCCGGCCCTGGTCGTGCACGGCCGCCAGGACTCCATCGTGCCGCTGGAGTGCGGCTACTACCTCGCCGAACACCTGCCGCAGGCGGACCTCTACGTCATCGGCGGGTGCGGCCACTGGACGCAGATCGAGCAGGCCGCGCGATTCCAGGCGATCGTGCGGACCTTCGCCGGAACGGGGACGCGATGACCATGAGCATGATCGAGAAGGCGCGGGCGGCCGCGCCGGCGCTCGCCGCGGCCGACGCCCCGAGCGCGGAGCAGGGCAGGCTCACCGCGGAGGCCGTCGCGGCGCTCGAATCGACGGGCGTCCTGCGGGCGCTGCAGCCCGCGCGCTGGGGCGGCGGCGAGGCCCACCTCGCCGAGTACGCCGAGACGGTGGTCGAGATCGGCCGCGCCTCGGCGTCCGCCGGCTGGGTGGCCTCCGTCGTCGGCGTCCACCCGTGGCAGATCGCCCTGTTCCCCGAGGAGACGCAGAAGGAGATCTGGGGCGCCGCCCCGGCCCGCAGGATCGCCTCGTCCTACACGCCGACCGGGAAGATCGAGAAGGTCCCCGGCGGCTACCGGGTGTCGGGACGGTGGAGCTTCTCCTCCGGCAGCGGCATCTGCGACGGCGTCATCCTCGGCGGGATCGCCGGACGCCGCGAGGTGAACGGCGTCGAGCACCCCGACTTCACCTCCGTCATCCTCGACGCCGCCGACTACCGGATCGAGCAGACCTGGAACGTCGCGGGCCTGCGCGGCACCGGCTCCGACGACATCGTCGTGGACGGCGTGTTCGTCCCCGAGCACCGCGGCCAGTCGCACGTGTACTACACGCACGGCCTCGGCACCCCGCTGCCCGGCCAGGAGCTCAACGACGGGCCGCTGTACCGGACGCCGTGGGCGGTCACCTTCAACCTGATCATCGCCGCCGGGGCCCTCGGCGCCTGCCTCGGCTTCTACGACCGGTGGGTCGCCGAGACCCGCGCCCGGCGCACCAACTACGGCCAGTCGCTGCGCGAGGAGCCGGTCGTGCAGCACCACCTCGCCGAGGCGGCCTGGCAGCTCGACGCCGCCGTCCTGAAGGTCAGGCGCGCGGCCGAGGAGCTGATGGAGCACGCCGAGCGCGAGGAGGTCCCCTCCCTGGAGCAGCGCGCCTTCTGGCGCTGGGACGTCGCCCGGTCGGCGAACGCGGCGGTCGACACCGTCCAGGCGCTGATGCGGGTCTCGTCGGGCCGTTCCGCCTTCGTCGACCACCCGCTCCAGACCAGGTTCCAGGACGCCATGGCCGCCGGCGGCCACGCCTTCCTGTTCGGCGATCCGCTGGCCAAGGCGTGGGGCGGCCGGCACCTCGGCGCGGCGAAGCCCGCGGAGGTCCACCTGTGATCACCTCGTCCGACGTCGCCGTCCAGGTCCGCGGCGGCGACCTGACGTTCCGGCTGCACGAGACCGGGGAGCGCGGCCCGGAGGCCGTGCTGTTCCTGCACGGCTCGGGGCCCGGCGCGACGGGGCTGTCGAACTGGGAGCGGATCATCACCGACCTCGGGCACCGGTACTGGTGCCTGGCGCCCGACCAGATCGGGTTCGGCGACTCCTCGCATCCCGCCGACGCGCCGCGCGGCATGGGCCCGTTCAACGAACTGCGGGCCGAGGCGCTGCTGGCGCTCGTCGACGCCCTCGGCCTGGAGAAGGTCCACCTCGTCGGCAACTCCATGGGCGGCCAGCTCGCCCTCCTGATGACGTTGGCCCGGCCGCACCTGATCGGCAGGATCCTCCTGATGGGCAGCGGCGGCGCGCCGGACATGCCGGTCAGCCCCGGTCTGCGGCACCTGCGCGAGTTCTACGCGAACCCGAGCACGGAGTCCCTCAAGGAGCTGCTCGGCGAGTTCGTGTACGACCTCGAACCCATGCGCGACACCGTCGACCGGGTCGTGGCCGAGCGGATGGCCTACGTGAACCGCGAGGACGTCCGGCGCTCGCACGAGGCGTCCTTCGACCCGGACGGCGCCCGCCGCTTCTTCACCCCCGAGGAACTCGCGACCCTCACCCACGAGGTGCTGTGCGTCCACGGCCGCGACGACCGGATCATCCCCGTCGAGGCGAGCAGGTACTTCGCCGCCGCGATCCCGAACGCGCACCTGTACGTCCTCGGGCGGTGCGGCCACTGGACCCAGATCGAGCACCCCCGGATCTTCGAGCGGCTCCTGACGGGCCTCGTCGACGGCCACCTCTGAGGAGACGCGCATGCGCATCGCCAACCACGCGGGCCGAGCGGTGCTGGTCGTCGCCGACGGCAAGGCAGCGGACGTCGCGACGGCCTCGGACGGCCGCTTCGGCCCCGACCCGCAGAGCCTCTACGACCACTGGGACGCCTTCACGGCCTGGGCGGCCACCGCCGCTCCCGTCCCGGACGTCGAGATCGACGCCGCCCGTCTCGGCCCGCCGTCGCCGGCGCCGTCGCAGGTGATCGCGATCGGGCTGAACTACGCCGACCACGCCGCGGAGACCGGCTTCGAGCCGCCGAAGGACCTGCCGCCGGTCTTCACCAAGTTCGCCTCGTCCCTCACCGGCCCGTACGGGCAGATCGCCCTGCCCGAGGGCGGCCACACGGACTGGGAGGTCGAGGTCGTCGCGGTCATCGGCCGGGCGGCCCACCGCGTCGCGGCCGACGAGGCGTGGGATCACGTCGCCGGCCTGTCGGTCGGCCAGGACCTCTCGGAGCGGATCCTCCAGTTCACTGGCGAGGCCCCGCAGTTCGGCCTCGCCAAGTCCCATCCGGGCTTCGCGCCGATCGGCCCCTGGCTGGTGACCCTCGACGAGATCCCCGACCGCGACGACCTCGCGCTCGGCTGCTCGATCGACGGCGAGACCGTCCAGGACGGCCGCACGTCCAAGCTGATCTTCTCGATCCCCCGCACGATCGCGGACCTGTCGCGGGTCGTCACCCTGCGCCCCGGCGACGTGATCTTCACCGGCACCCCCGACGGCGTCGGCCTCGGCCGCACCCCGCAGCGCTTCCTGCGCCCCGGGGAAACCCTGCGCACCTGGGTCGAGGGAATCGGCGAGATGGAGCACACCTTCCAGTGACCCGCACACGAGAGCCCCGGCCCCACAAGGGCCGGGGCTCCGGTCGGTACCGCGGCCGGGTCCACCGGGACCGCTTCGCCGGGTGGCGGAGTCAGAGCTGGCCGAACGTCCAGCCGATCGCCTGCCGCTGGAGTTCCTCGACGAGGACGGAATCGCCAGGTGACGCACTGGCGGATCGCTGCGGGACGGCGTCGGCGTACGACACCGTCGGGTCGGCGGGATCCGCCGGATGGGCGAGCGCGCCACCGAACCTCAGATCTCCGGCGAACCACAGCACCCCGTAGCCGTCGGTGATGGAGTTCCAGGTGCCGCGCTGGAGGCGGGTCTTCATCACCCCCGCCACGTTCTGGTCCGGATCCAGAAGGAACACGTGAACCAGCGCCGCGGGGTTAACAAAGTCGCGGACGAGCTCCACCCGGCATGGCCAGACCTGCCATGGCTGCTCGGTCAGAACTCGTCTGAGCCGCTGCGCCTCCGGCCCCGACAGGCCCTCGCCGTAGGGGCCGCGCACCCGCTCCTGGCTCCTCGCGAACAGCCATACGACCAGCAGGACCACCCACCCTGCGAGCACCCCGCCCACAAGGCCGGAGAGGGACAGTTCGTCCCCGAGCGTCAAGATCATGGCGACCGACCCCGCCGCACCGCACACCGAGAAGATGATCGAAAGCACGCGGTTCATGCGTGCGGCCTTGTCGAGCTGGCCGAGGACGGACGGGGTGACGATCGCCGCCGGCGCGGGAGAGACCGCGTAGCCGAACCGCCTGGCGAGCATTCCTGCCTCCGATGACCACGGGTTTCCCCTGCTTTTGATCATCATCCACGCGAGATCCGGAACCCGACAGTCACCTGACAGGAACCGGTCACCGCGAAAGAGGCCTTTCCGGCGCTCCGGCCAAGCCCGTCAGAACAAGCCCGTCAGAAGAGGTCCCAGAAGTCGCCGCGGTCGCGCATCCGCCCGGCGGTCTCCTCCAGGATCACGCGGCCCGAGCGCATGACGTAGGCGCGGTCGGCGATCTTCAGTGCCTGCCGGACGTTCTGTTCCAGCAGCAGGATGCCGAGGCCCTCGTCGTCGGCGAGGCGCCGCAGGCGTTCGAAGATGGCCTCCACGACCGAGGGGGCGAGGCCGAGCGACGGCTCGTCCAGCAGCAGCAACCGGGGCCGGGCCATCAGCGCCATGCCGAGGCTGACCATCCGCTGCTGGCCGCCGGACATCGAGCCCGCCGCCTGCCTCGCGCGCTCGCCGAGGATCGGGAACAGCTCCCCGACGGTCGCGAGGCGCTCCGCCGTGCTCGTCCCGGACGGCGCGTTCGCGGCGCCGAGCAACAGGTTGTCGTGCACCGACAGGTCGGGGAACACGAACCGCTCCGACGGGATCATCGCGGCGCCCGCGGCGACGGCCCTGCGGACGGGCCGGCGCGCGGTGTCCCGGCCGGCGATCCGGACGGTCCCGGCGCGCGGGCGGACCGCGCCGAGCACGGACCGGATCGTGGTCGTCTTGCCCGCGCCGTTGTGCCCCATCAGGGTCACGATCTCCCCCGCCCCGACGCGGAGGCCGACCCCGTGCAGCACCTCCTTGCGGCCGTAGCCGGCGACCAGGCCGCTCACGTCGAGCAGCGGCGCGTCCCGCACCGCGCTGTCCTGACTCATCCGTCCTCCCTGGGCGCGCCCGTCACTGGGCGCCGAAGTAGGCCTCGGCCAGCCGGGCCGAGCCGGTCAGCTCGTCGAGCGTGCCGGACGCGGTGATCTCGCCGAGTTCCATGAAGCAGGTGTGGTCGGCCAGTTGCCGGACCACGTCGAGGTTGTGCTCGACCAGGCAGACGGTGCGGCCCTCGTCCCGGACGGCCGCGACCATGGCGAGCATGGTCTCCACCCATGCCGCGTCGACGCCGGAGGCCGGCTCGTCGAGCAGCAGCACGTCGGCCCGGGTCGCCAGCGCCCGCGCCAGCGAGACCAGCTTCGACTGGCCGTAGGACAGCGCGTCGGCCGGCGTCCCCGCCTGGTCGGCCATGCCGACGAACTCCAGCCACCGCATCGCCTGCGCGGCGACCTCGCGGTCCGCCCGGGAGACGCCGCGGCCGGGCGCGAACAGGCGGCCGATCCGCTCCCCGGGCTGGCCGGGGACGGCGAGCATGACGTTCTCCAGGCAGGTCAGCCGGTTCAGCAACCGGACGTCCTGGAAGGTCCTCGCGAGCCCGGCGCGGACGACCAGGTCGGGGCGCATCCCGACCAGTTCCGCGCCGTTCAGCGTCACCGAGCCGGTGTCGGGGACGACCGTGCCGGTGAGCAGGTTGAACGCCGTCGTCTTCCCGGCCCCGTTCGGGCCGACGAGCGCCGTGATCGTGCCGCGCCGCAGTTCGAGGCCGATGTCCTTGGCGGCGACGATGCCGCCGAACCGCTTGGACAGGCCCTCCGCCCGCAGCACGACGTCGGCCGCGGCGCGGGCGGCCGGGTCGACCGGCCTGAGCGCGGCCTTCACCGGCGGCGCGGGCGACGCGGCGGCCGCCTCCGGCACGGCGGACGCGGCGGCCCGCCGGGAGCGTTCGGGGAACAGGCCCTGAGGCCGGACGAGCATGACGAGCAGCAGCAGGGCGCCGTACAGCACCACCTGCACCAGCGCGGCCTGGGTGCTCTGCACCCCGAGCACCTCGCGCAGCACCGGCTCGATCATCGTCAGCGCGACGGCGGCCGCGATCGAGCCCGCGAGGTTGGCGTTGCCGCCGACGACGACCATCGCGAACACGGCCATGGCGAGCGGGAACCCGAACGCCGACGGGGTCGCCTGGCCCAGCCAGCCCGAGTAGAGGCCGCCGACCAGCCCGGTCAGCCCGCTGGTGATCGCGAAGATGCCGATCTTGTAGCCGAAGGTGTTCTTGCCGAGCGCGCGGGTCGCCACGGCGTCCTCGCGAACGCCCTTGAGCACCAGCCCGTAGGGCGATTCGCCGATGCGCCGGCACACGGCGAAGACCAGCACGAGCAGCACCGCCGACGGGACCAGCCAGTCCTCCGGCGTCCGCAGGTCCAGCCCGAACAGCCGCAGGCCCTCGACGCCGGTGATGCCGGTGACGCCGCCGAGGGAGTCGAAGGTGGCGAGGACGCCGATGAGCCCGAGCGAGAACGCCAGCGTCATCAGGATGAGGAACTCCTCGGCGAGACCGAGCGCGATCAGCCCGATCACCACGCCGAGCGCGGTGGCGACCAGCACGGCGGCGGCGAGGGAGGCGAGGTAGGGCCAGCCGTGCGCGCCGGCGAGGAAGCAGACGGTGTACCCGCCGACGCCCGCGAAGGCGGCGTGCGCGACGGAGACCTGCCCGGCGTAGCCGACGAGCAGGTTGACGCAGACGGCGAGCGCCGCGAGCAGCAGCGCCTGGTCCAGATAGTTGATCCACATGGCGTCAGGCCTTCCTCAGCGGCGCGGGACGGGCGAGGCGCGGGCGGGGAAGCCGACCCTTCACCGCCAGGAACGCGAGGTAGGCGGTGAGGACGATGAAGACGGCGGTCTGCGTCCACTGCAGCGGCAGCCAGTTCGACGCCCACTGCTCCAGCAGGCCGAGCCCGACGCCGACGGGCAGGGCGCGCAGCGGGGACGAGCGGGTGCCCGCGAGGAAGGCGACCACGAAGCCGTAGACGACGGTCGAGTCGCCCATGCTCGGCTGCACCGTGTAGAGGAGGCCGTACCAGAGGGCGCAGGCGCCCGAGATGAGCCCGGCGACGGCGAAGCAGACGAGGTTGACGCGGCGGACCCCGATCCCCAGCACGGCCGCGAGGCCCGGGTTGCTGCGGACGGCCTTGACCGAGCGGCCGATCGGGGTGAACGCCAGGAAGGCGGCGAGCCCCGCGACGAGGACCAGGCAGGTGGCCGTCTGCTCCAGCTCGAAGTCGGAGATCCGCACCGGCCCGAACCGGTGCTGCACAACGTCCGGCCCGTAGAAGGGCAGGCTGCTGGTCCCGAACCTCAACTGCAGGAGCGCGATGCCGGCGGTGCTGACGCCGATGGAGGTCACCAGCACGGCGAGCATGGCGCGGTCGGCGGCGCGGCGGGCGACGGGCTCGTAGACGCCGGCTTCGAGCAGCACGCTGACGGCGACCGCCGCCGCGAGCCCGGCGAGCGCCGACGGCCAGAACGGCGCGCCGAGGCCGTCCATCACCCAGAAGGCGGCGTAGGGGGCGACGGTGTAGGTGAGCGTGTAGGCGAAGTGGAAGCGGGCGGTGACCCCGATGACGAGCGCGAGCCCGGCGCCGAGCGCGGCGTAGAAGGCGCCCCGGACGAGACCGTTGACGGTCAGCTGCCAGAGTTCGCCGCCCAGAAGGTCGTGCATGGATCCTCCCCGGATCGAGGGCCGGGGACGGCCCGTCGCGGGCCGTCCCCGGGAGGCGGCGGTCAGTCGGCGAGGCGGAACTCCTGGCCGCCGACGTTGTAGGTGGCGAGCGTCTCGACCTTGCCGTCCTTGTACTGGAACACCCCCATGGGGCGGCTCGCGACGCCGTGCGTCGCGAGGTCGATCTTGAGGGTGCCGACGGTGGCGGCGTCGCCGCCGTAGACGGAGGCGAACACCGGCTCCTTCTCCAGCGCGGCCTTGAGCTGGGCGCTGTCGGCGGGGTCGCCGCCGGCCGCCTTGACGCGGCGGATGAGGTCCCAGACCATCAGCGTCTCCTCGTAGGCGTTGGCGGCGTAGAAGTCCGCCGGCTGCCCGTAGGCCTTCCGGTAGGAGTCGGCGAAGAGCCTGGCCAGCGGGTTGGCCGGCGCCGACGCGTCGAAGTAGTCCATGGCGAACGTGAAGCCGTCGGAGTCGAGCACGCCCTTGGACGCCTTGACGGCCTCCTGCGTGAACTCGATGCCGACGAGCCGGCTCTTGAGGCCTGCGCTCTTGGCCTGGGCGGCGAAGGCGCCGGGCGACGCGCCGCTGAAGGCCACCCAGAGCAGGTCCGGCGGGTTCTTCTTGATCTTGGAGATCATGCTCGCGAAGTCCTGGGAGGTCGGTGCGACGGTCTCCCACAGGCCGTTGAAGGTCAGGCCGGCGGCGGCGAACTTCTTCGTCAGGTCGGCCTTGATGGCGGCGTTCTGCGCGCCGAGGTCGACCCCGGCGAGCCCGACCGTCCGCGTCTCGGGACGGGTCCGCTTGAACCACTCCAGGGCGCCGGGGACCGCGTCGGACGGCGCGACCTCGCGGGTGCCGTAGAAGTACTTCGTGCCCCGGGTGAAGACCTGGGCGCCGCCGACGCCGTCGAGGGTGAGGATCTTGTTCTTGTCGGTGTCGGCGAGCATCGCGCCGAGGCCGTCCCCCATCGAGCTGATCTTCGCCGCGACGCGCTCGCCCGCCAGCTCGGACGCGGCCTGCTTGGCGGCGACGGGGTCGGGGCCCTTGATGTCCTTGACGCTCGGCTCGATCGTGGGCCCGCCGGCCGCCTTGATCTGCTTGGCGGCCAGTTCGATGGCGTTGCGCATGGACTCGCCGTTGGCGGCGGACGGACCGGACAGGGTGAGCGTCGCGCCGAGCTTGAAGGTGACGTCGCCGCCGAGCGCGGCGCCGTCCTGGAGCTTGAGGACCTTGACGAGGTCGGCGGCCTGGGTCCTGGCGTCGGCGGCGCTGACGCCGGTGTCGCCGGACCCGCAGGCGGCGAGGGTCGCGGCCGCCGTCAGGGCCGCCAGGACGGGGGCGATCAGCCGTCGGCGGCCGAGATCGCTGCGAGGGGTGGGCATGGTGTCTCTCCGTTCCGCCGGCCGACGCCGATGCGTCGCCACGCAGGCGTACGCGCCACAATGAATCCGTACTGATCGCTACACGGACTGGAGCGATCACTACAGGGACGCGTGGCGACCGTACCCATGATGTGATGGTCGACACAACCCCCTGCCGGGGCGCAGTTTCCGAAGGTCAGAGGAGCAAGGTGCAGATGCGCAAGACGGCACGACGCCACCAGCAAGGTGAGGAGTCGAGGCTGCGGATCCTGGAGGCGACCCTCGCCATCGCCGCCGAGCGCGGCTACGACGGCACCTCGATCGGCCTGGTGACGGAGGCCACCGGGCTGCCGCCGAGCTCCGTCTACTGGCACTTCCGCAACAAGGACCAGCTGCTCGCCGAGACCCTGGAGTTCAGCTACCGGCGCTGGCGGGAGACCGCCCCCACCTGGCAGGAGCGCGTCCGGATCGGCGACCCCGCGGAGGAGGTCCGCGACCGGCTCCAGCGGGCCTCGCGCGCCATCGCCGACCGGCCGGAGTTCTGGCGGCTCGGCCTCATGCTGGGCCTGGCGAACCGCCCGAAGGAGCCGGCCGCGCGGCGACGCTACATCGAGGTCCGCGACGAGACCCGCGCCGCCATCCGGAGCTGGTGGGAGCAGGTGCTGCCCGCCGGAGACCCGGAGCGCGGGCGGGACGTCGCCGACCGGATGGCCCGCTTCCACCTCGCGGTCATGGACGGGCTGTACGTCGGCGTCCGCTCGGAGCGGGGCTGGAACCTGGAGCGCATGGTCGACCTGATCGCCGCCGGCGCCTACGCGCAGGCCGTCGCGTGGCTGGGCGAGGCGGCGTGAGCACCGTTCCCCCCGCCTCCCCCGGCCCCGCCGACGACCGGGAGATGTCCCGCGTCCGCATCCTCACGGCCGCCGCCGAGATCGCCGCGGAGTGCGGCTACGAGGGCACCACGATCTCCAAGGTCACCAAGCGCTCCGGCCTGCCGGCCAGCTCGGTGTACTGGTTCTTCCGGGACAAGGACCACCTGCTCGCGGAGGTCGTGCGGCACAGCTTCGAGCAGTGGATCGCCGCCGAGCCGCGCTGGGAGCGCGATCCGCGCGACGAGCGGTCGCTGGGCGAGGGGCTGCGCGACATCCTGGCGCGCTCGACGCGCGGCCTGCCCGGCGCCCCCGACTTCCTGCGCATCGGCCACATGCTCCTGCTGGAGTCCCGCGAGGTCGAGCCCGAGGCGCGCCGGTACTTCCTGGCCACGCGCGACGCGGTCGCGAGCAGCATCGCGGCCTGGTTCACCTCCCAGTTCAGCACCGAGCTACGGGCGCGCCGCCCCGAGCTGGCGATGGACCTGGCCCGCATCGTGGTGGCCTCGACCGACGGCCTCTTCCTCGCCCACCAGATCGACGCGGCCGGGGATCCGGACGACTTCATCGCGATCATCGTGGCGATCGTCGAGCAGGCGGTCGCGGACGCGGGCTGACCGGGGCGGCGGACCCCCGGCGGAGCGACCCGGCGGAAACGGGCGGTTGTCACACCGGGGGTTCGCATGGCAGTCTCTGTAGCGATCGCTACAGGGAGGAGTTCCCGCCATGGCCCTCACCGCCCACGGCACCGGCGCCCCGGTCATCGAACCCGACCGCTTCCGCCACGTGCTCGGCCACTACCCGACCGGCGTCGTCGTGGTGACCGCCCTCGACCCGGCCGGCGCCCCCATCGGCATGACGGTCGGCTCGTTCACCTCCGTCTCGCTCGACCCGCCGCTGGTGGCCTTCCTCCCCGACAAGGGCTCCAGCTCATGGCGCGCACTGCGCGCGTCGGGCGAGCGGTTCTGCGTGAACGTGCTGGCCGCCGGCCAGGAGGACGTCTGCCGCGCCGTGGCCGTCCGCAAGACGGACAAGTTCCACGACATCGGCTGGCGCCCGTCCCCCGCCGGAAATCCGATCATCGACGGCGCGGTCGCCTGGATCGACTGCGTCACCGAGCAACTGCACGACGCCGGGGACCACCACATCGTCGTCGGCCGGGTCACGCACCTGCAGGCGGGCGACGAGGAGACGCCGCTGCTGTTCCACCGCGGCGCCTACGGCAGCTTCAACCCGCACTGACCGACCCGCGCCCACCACGCCAGGCCGCGCGCCGCCCAGAGCTTCGTCCCGTCAAGGATTCGGGCCGGTGATGGCCTCCCGAAAGGTTCTGAGCTGGCAATGGAGACGCCGGCTCCAGGCTCCGGCGGCTCGGTCGATTCGCGCGATGCCGTCGCGGGCCTAATTGGCGGATACTTCTCGGGAAAGACCCGAGACGCTTGATCATCCGACTTATATAGTGTGCCGGATGACCCCCACTCTGATGGCGCGAAGGGCCGTCGCCGTACTGGCGACGGCTTTCGTATGTGTGCCACTCGCTCCCGGAGTCTCCTCGGCCGCCGACACATTCCCTTCCCAGGACGCCTGTGCGGTGACGAACAACAACACACCCTCCGGCGACTGCGGTCCTTTCGTCCAGCTCTACGCGGAGAACTTCAACGGCGGTGACGTGCCCGCGGGCGCGTTCAACTCGTGCGCCGGTGACGGAGACTTCCGCTGCGCCGGGCTGAAGACGAACTATCCGCATTACTACGACACGCTGGGCGCCTACCCTTCGGGCTGGCCGGACACCGCCACGAGCGGGGCGGACGGGAACGGCGGCCGGACGTTCGGCGGGTACTACCGGCCGGAGAAGGCCGTGAGCGTCTACACGGCGTCCAACGGTGACGGCCAGATGCGGGTCCACATGACCTCCAACGGTTCCGTCAACTCCGTGGCCGCCGTGGTTCCCCGGAAGTGCATGAACCTGCGGTACGGGAAGTTCACCGAACGGTTCGTCGTCCGCACCCGCACCCCCGGCTTCAAGATGGCCCACCTGCGCTACACGCCGAACGAGGTGGACTATCCGGAGGCGGGCGGGAACTTCTCCAGCGACCCCGTGAGCGTCTTCACGCACGGCTTCAAGGAGTCCAGCGCCGACGTGGCGCCCGGCACCGCGTGGACCTCGTGGCACACCTACTCGACGGAGATCGTGCCGGGCTCGCTGCGGTTCTACCTCGACGGCAAGCTGGTCAAGACCGTCAACGCCGACTTCCCCGAGTCGGCCGACTGGATCCTCCAGAACGAGAGCGCGCTCGCCGGCGCCTACGCAGCGGCCGGAGCCTCGGTGGACATCGACACCACGTGGCTCACCTGCTACAAGTACGTGGCTCCCGCGTCCAGCTGATCCACACCGCACCCGGCGGATCATCCGGCCGGCCGGCTCCCGGCCCGGGGTGGCACCTCGGGCCGGGAGGCCGGCTGAAGGCGATCAGAACACCATCGCGAGCAGGTCGGCGAACAGTTCCTGTTCGTCGATTTCGAGCCCGCGGTTCGTGAACCACGTGGCCATGTTGTGGCAGTCGCGCATCAGGAAGTCCATGCCTTTCGGGTTGCCGACGACGTCGACGACCTGGGGCAGGTCGATCATCACGATCCGCTCGGCCTGGGCGAGGACGTTGTAAGGCGAGAGGTCGCCGTGCGCGAGCCCGGCGCGGGCCAGTTCACGCATTCCGTCGCGGAGCTGCTCGAAGTACACGCCGAGCAGCTCTTTCGAGGGGCGGACCTGGGCGAGCCGGGGCGCGGCGCCGCCCTCACCGTCGTCGATGAACTCCATCAGCAGTTCGGTGCCGTCCACCTGCACGGGATAAGGCACCGGGACGCCGGCCTCCCACAGCTGGTTGAGGGCGCCCCATTCGGCGTGCGCCCACTGGCCGGCCGCGACACTGCGCCCGTGCGAGGTCTTCTTCGCCATCGCCCGCCGGTCACGGCTGTTGCGGGTACGGCGGCCTTCGACGTACGACGTGCTGCGGTGGAAGGACCGGTGTTCCTCGGTCCGGTACCGTTTCGCGGCCAGCAGCGAGGACTTCGCCGGGTTGTCGCCGATGGCTTCGACAGCCCGCTCGAGCAGGAAGACGTCGGCTTCCTTGCCGGTTTTGAGGATGCCGAGCTCCGTATCGATCGCAGCCTGTTCCGTGACGACCCACGAGGGGCGCGGTTCCGGGCCGCGTGAGCCGCGCTCGACGTCCAGCCAGGTGGACCACCGCTGATCCGGGCCCAGCTCCTCGTCGACCGAGTGGAACTCGAACTCGAAGGCGCCGGCCGGACCGGGCGGGGGCTCGTCACCGGCGAGACCGGACGAGCGGGAGCGAAGGTCGGAGTAGGTATCAGAGGTTTCGTACTCGGAAGACAACGGATGCGCTCCTGAACAAGAAGGGACTGATGCGGACATGCCGCAGCACAGTGACGGCCATTCGTCAGCCCTCCTTAGTCCAGGCAGCGTTCGTCGCCGCTCGATCGCCCCAGCATGCACGCCCGTTCCGGACGCCGCAACGCATTTACCGGGGTGGGATCGCCTGCGAGTCCCGAGGTCAGAACGTGGCGATCGGGTTGACCGGGCTGCCGGACGTCCCGGCGAAGCGGACCGGCGCGACGGCCAGTTGGAAGTCCCACTGGCCGAGCTCGGCAGCCGTCGCCGCGCACGCCTCCAGATCGCAGTTGTCGACCAGCCACAGACCCATCGCGACGAGACTCACCGCGTGAACGGGCATCAGCACGTCCTCGTACCCCGACGGCTGGACGTCCTGAGGGGTGTCGGCGCCGATCAGCGCGACCTCCCGTTCATGCAGCCAGGGCAGGCAGGACGCGTGCCAGCCGGCCTGCTTGAATCCACCGGCCTGACCGGCCTCGTGCCGGACGCGGCCGTAGCCGGTGCGCAGGAGAACCGCATCGCCGGATCGCACCCGCACCCCCTGGCGCCGCTCGGCCTCCTCCAGGTCCTCGGGAAACACCCCGTCCCCCGGTTCCAGCCACGGCACGCCGCGGACCGCCGCGATGTCCAGCAGGACGCCACGCGTGATGATCCCGTTCGCCGCCGCCGTGACGGCCGCCCACCCCGATCCCGTCGCGGCGTCGACCAGCGAGTGTGACCGCCCGTTGTACATCGTGCCGTTCCAGAAGATGTGGCACGGTGAGTCGACGTGGGTGAGGGTGTTGCCGTGGAACGTGATGCCGAGCCGCTCGGACGAGAAGCCCCAGCTCCGGTCCTTATGGAAGGGCGCCGGCATGTTCTCGGCACCGGGCATGTCGGCGGCGCACGGGCACGTCGTCGTCGACCGCTCCATGTCCTCCGGTACGGCGACCTCCCATGCGCACGACACGCTCCTGCCGTGGCGCACGGCCCGCGCCGCCGCCAGCCGGACGTCGTCGGTGATGTGGTTCAGAGTGCCGAGCTCGTCGTCGTCGCCCCACCGTCCCCAGTTCGACAGCGTGTCGAAGTAGCCGAGCACGTCGTCCTGTGTGGGCATCGGTCGCTCTGCCGTCATCCCAGCATCGGCTCCTCCGGTCGCGCGGTTCGAGACGCCCGCTGAACGGCATGACCTCGTTCAGCGGGCCGGCAGTCAGCCAGTCGGAGGTACCGTACGGCACCCAGACCGTGCTGTGGCACCGGTAAGGGCGAAGGCGTAGTCGTCCCAGCACTGCTCAAGGGAGTAACCGGTCACGCCGTGGCCGGCCAGAGCGCGGTGGTAAGCGGCGACCAGAGCGCGGGCGGGCAGGCCGACGGTGAGGGTCTGCCAGTCGACCGCGGCGACGCCGGGCCCGCCGCCGGTCACGGCTGCCCCGCACGGGCGCGGCCTGGGTTGTGGGGCAGTCCCTCGAACCGGTCGGCGGGTCGCACCGCCCGGTAGGCGTCGATGATCGGGGCCAGCTCGGCGGGGGTGGCGCCGTGCAGGACCACGCTGTCGGCGCCGGCGTCGAACTGGGCGAGGACGCGTCGCGCGCACCGATCGGGAGAGCCGGTCGCCGCCGCCTCCAGCCAGTGCTCGGGGAGCAGCCGGCGAGGTGGCGGAGTTCGTCCGGCGTGGCGAGCGCGTCGAAGGCATCGGGGTAGCCGTCGACCAGGTCGTCGGCGCGGAAACGGGCCAGGTCGGCCGGATCCCACTCGTTGACCCGGACCAGCAGGTCCCCGTAACCCTGCAGGTAGGTGGCCAGGCGGCCGACCAGCTTGCGCAGGCGGGCCTCCTCGTCCAGATGGTCGCCCACCGTGGCCAGGACCGACCACACCCGCACCGAAGCGGGGTCGCGGCCCGCCGCCGCGGCGCCCCGGCGGATCGAGGAGACCGCACGGGCCAGGGTCCGGTCGGTGAAGAAGGTGTGCAGGACGACCCCGTCGGCGACCCTGCCGGCGAACTCCAGCGTGCGCTCGCCCATCGCCACGAGCATGATCGGGATGTCTTCGCGGAACGCGGGGTCCTGGCTGAGGTACGGATGGCTTCCGGCGGGACCGTCGTGCCCGACGACCGCCTCTCCCCGCCACAACCGGCGCATGATGCCGATGAAGTCGTCGAGCTGGGCCTCTGTGACGCGGCTCAGGCCCATCACGTCGAAGAGCATGTCGAAGCCCCGCTCCAGGCCGAGCGCGAACCGGCCGCCGGACATCCGGTGCATCGTCGTGGCGAGCATCGCGGTGACCAGGGGGTGGCGCAACGTTCAGAACATCGTCTGTTACCCACCGGGACGGAACCGGCTGCGGTACGCGGCCGGGCTGAGGGCGAAGAAGTGCCGGAACCGGCGGCTCGCGTAGTTCGGATCGTGCCAGCCGACGAGCCTTCCGATCGCTGCCACGGACAGGTCGGTCTCGATGAGGAGCGCCGCCGCGCGCTCCGCTCGCAGCCTGCCCAGATAGGTCATGGGCGGAACTCCGAGATGCGCTGTGAACATACGAGTCAGGTAGGGAGGCGACAAGTTCACCGTGGAGGCGAGCTCGTCCAGGTTCCACGCCCGCTCGATATCGCTCTCCAAGGACTGCACTGCGGCCAGTACAGCGGGGTGGACGTGGTCGGTTCGTTCGCCGGTGGCGTCCGTGGAGCCATGTGCCTCTACCCCGCCCAGAAGGCAGAGCAGGATCCCGACCCACACCGCGTAGACCGGGCCGGGACGAAGGGCCGGATCGGAACCGGGCTCGCCCGCGGTTTCCGCCAGGCCGGTTTCGACCACTCGCAGCGCCGTGGGGTCCAGCCGCAACGGGTGACCGGTAGGGCGGCCGGATCGGCCGGCGACGTGCAATGAGCGGCCGATGTGCGGGGCGGCGCGCATCCAGGCCAGCTCGTGTCGAAAGGCCTCCGGGCTGACATACAGGTTGTAGACGGTCAGGCGGTCGCAGTCGCGGTAGCCGTGCCAGTCACCCGGACGGAGCATCGTCACCGCGCCGCGGACGAGAGGCTGCTCGCCCGCGGCCGAGACGTGCGTGGCGGTGCCACCGGTGACGACGGCGAGCTCGATGAAGTCATGGCTGTGAGAGGCGGTGTCGCTCCGCAGCTCGAACCGCTCGGCGGCGATGGGCGGCCGACCCGGCGGAAACACCTCCGCATGCCGTACGCGATGCACCGGACCTCCCCTCGATGGACGCTCGTCAAGATCGTGCTATGCCTGTCGGGCTCTCGTGCTAGCCGCCCGGCGGAGGCGGCGGCGACAGTTGTCGAGACGCCAACCCCCAGAAGGCAAGGAAGACAGCCATGGCAGCAGCCGGTGCCGAAACCCGCACCACTCCGGACGACCTCTCCGAGGACACCGTGTCAGCGTATCGCCGTGACGGTTTCGTCCACCTGCCCGGAGTGATCTCCCGGGCCGACGCGGGCAGGTTCGCCGAAGCCGCGATGGCGGCCCGCACCACCGTCCGGGACCACCACAACGGGACGATCTTCACGCAACTGCTCCAGCTGTGGCGTCACGACGAGACGCTGCGCGAGCTCACCCTCAACCCCGACCTGGCGGCCATCGCCGCCCGGCTGGCGGGGATCCCGCTGCGGCTGTGGCACGACCAGCTGCTGATCAAAGAGCCCAGGAACGGGGCCGCGACAGAGTTCCACCAGGACCAGCCGTACTGGCCGCACGCCGGTTCACGGCATGCGCTCTCGGCCTGGGTGGCGCTGGTGGACGTTCCGGTCGACCGCGGCTGCATGACGTTCATCCCGGGCTCCCAGTACCTGGACGGCCTGCGGCCACAGGATCTGTCCGACCATGCCGACATGTTCGCCGTGGCGCCCGAACTGCTGTGGGAACGGCGCGTCACGGTTCCCCTGCGCGCGGGCGACTGCACATTCCACAACTCTCGCCTCGCCCACAGCGCCACACCCAACTTCACCGGCGACCCTCGAATCGCCCACGTCATCATCTACGTGGACGCTGACCTGACCTTGGCGGCCGAACCGGCGCACCCCGTCACCGACCAGCTCGGCCTGACCGTGGGCGGCCCCCTTCCGGACGAGCATTTCCCGCGCTTCGCCGAGCTCATCGAAGGGCCGCAGCCGGGAACCACTCCGACGACCTGAATGGTCGGACCGCGGGAGGTCGGCGACCCGGCGGCGAGAAGGCCAATTCAAATTCCGTCGCGCTGATCAGCAGCGTCATGGATGATGCTGCCCTGACAGGGTCCGGGAATGGTCGCGGCTTGCAGGCCCGCAGTCCGATATCCGGCTTGCGCCCGCCGCGACCTGACGGACGGTGGTATCCGAGCAGCTTTTGTGCCGGGGACCACTTTAGAGCTGAGCAAGGCAGCGGGACCGAGGTAACGGGGAATGCCCTGGATGGATGACAAGGCCAACCTGTGGTCTAACTGGGAATCAGTACCTCAGCCCCCGGACGACGGTGAGCCTTCGTCGGACTTACCTCGGCCCGGGGCGGCGGAGGAATTGCGGCCGGTGGCAGAGGGCGCGCCTCTGGACGATCTGGCCGAGCTCACGCCGGAGGAAGCATCCGCGCTGGAGTCGGACCCCCGCATCGCCGCGGCGGCCCTGAGGCCGGAGAACGTCCAGGACATCCTCGCCGAGCAGTCGCGAAGCGATCGGGGTGCGGACGGGCGGGGCCGAGCCCCCTACGGCGACGCCGGGTTGCTCGGGGGGCCGGTCAAGGTCCCGTCTACGGCCAACCCGCTCACCGGGCAGCGTGCGGGCAGCCCGGCCGCGGGCCCCCATGCTTCAGATCATGCGCCCGGAAACGACGACACGTCCCCGGGCGGGGTCAAGAAGGCGGTGGCAGACGCCGCCAAGAGCGCCGCCAGGAACGCCGCGAAGAACGCCGCCGAGGAGGTCGCGGGCAGGTACGGCCTGTCGATGCCGGAAGGCGATTCCACGGGCGAGAAGATCGCCCATGGCGCGGGCCAGGGCGCCAACTTCGCTCTCGGCCGCTACCTCGACCGGTACGCGCCCGGGGTCTTCGACAGGGTCATGAGCAACAGGCTCGGCCGCTGGTTGGTGATGCGGAGGCTCAAGGGGTCTGCCGCCGGGCGGTTCGTGCCGGAGTCGTTCTGGAAGGGTTTCCAGGCCAAGTACACCAAGGGCGACAACAAGAAGGAGAAGGCCAGCGGTACGGGGTCGGATAAGGAGAATCAGCACGGGAAGCTCAAGGTGCTGCTGGGCGTCGGGCTGCCGGTCCTCGTCCCGTTCCTGTGCATCGTGCTGATCGCCGCAATGATTCTGGGCGTCGACGTCGACGACGACCCGGAGTCGCAGCCGGAGGCGGCCTCGGACGAAAAGGTCGCCGCGTACTTTCCCGGAGGCTGGCAGCAGATCCTGAAGCAGGCGTCGGAGCAGACGTCGGGCAGCGCGCAGGACTACTCCGAAGTGCCCTGGACCATTCTGGCGGGTCTGGCCAAGGCGCAGACCGACTTCGCCCGCTACAGCCCGTACGACAACATCGATCGCGATCCGGGGCGCGAGGCGAAGGAGGTCCCCGGCGGGGACGGCTCCGCCGACGGGGGCACGAACACGAACGTCAGCAACACCGTCGGCGCCGGGCCGGGTCCCGTCCAGGGGGTCACCGGGGCCGGCTCGGCCGCCACCGTGCCGGGCACCGACGACGATCACGTCGCGCCGCCGGACGGGGATCTCAGCCACCAGCTCGGCTGGTTCCTCTGGGCGCTGCGCATGCAGGAATCGGGCGGCGACTACACCAAGAACGCCGGGACGAAGAAGAGCAGCGCCTGCGGCGCCTACCAGTACATCACCAGCACCTGGAACAACTACGCGGGCTACCGGAGGGCGTGCCAAGCACCGCCGAGCGTGCAGGACCGCCGGGCCAAAAGGGACGTCCTCACCAATTGGAACAGGTTCCACAAGTGGCAGCAGGTCGCGGTCGAGCACTTCACCGGCAGCTGGGGGGACTCCCCGGAGAAATGGCACCAGTGTCCGGGGGCGTGTGATTTCAACCCGACGGCCTGGAAGTACGCGGACGGCGTGATGTCGAAGATGCGGGCCGCGGCACGGGACCACCCGGCCGGAGCCGGCCCGGGCGGAGTCCAGCCCGCCTCGTTCCTCGTCGCGCCCGGCGGGCCCGGGGTCCAGGACGCCGCGTTCCGGGCGGGCGCCGGGTCGTCGGAGACCGCGGCAACGGGCCTGCACGCGGGCGGCTGCGACGTCGCCGATCCGGACCCCGACATCGGCGGCAAGGACGATCAGGGCTCCGGTCCGTACCTGCTGACCCCCGCGGCGTCGGGCCAGATGCGGATGCACGGTCTCGATCCGCAGAACCCGTGCCAGTCCTCGTACTTCGTCGCCTTCGAGCTGGTCAAGGCGGCGGAGAAGGTGCACCGCGACCCGAAGAGCCCCCGCTGGAAGGCCGACGGCGACGGGAAGGACCAGGCCGGCGCCCGCAGGTACTGGAGCAAGGTCATCGAGACCTCCGGGATCTTCATGGACCGCAGCCCCGACCCCGGCGCTCCGTGCGCGGTCCCCCCGCCGGACGACCCGAGCAGGCCGTGGCCGGTCAGCTTCAAGATCATTTCGATCTGGCGCTGCGAGGCCACGCGCCTCCAGGACCTCTATCTGGTCAGCGGCGGCTCCTACGACCAGAAGGGCGTCTTCGGCTACACCGTCGAGACCGACCGGGCCACCGCCACGGGGATCCTCGTCAACGAGGCCCTGTCGGTCAGCTACGGGGCCGGGCACTGGAAGACCGACGAGTGCGACAACTCCAAGGACGATCGCCAGGGCGTCTTCCCGATGACCAAGAAGGAGGCGGAGGAGGCCCACATCGAGAACCGGTGCGACGTGGACGGCGACATCGCCGGCGCCGCCGATCTGGTGCTGTCCGTCGAGAAGGTCCCGCCCAAGGAGCGCCCGCACGACCTCGGCGTCTTCCAGCCGATGGTCGGCGGCTGGCAGAAGATCAGCATCGCGATGAGCAACGACCTCGGGCTCTTCTCCAGGGTCGGGCCCGCGCAGGAGGACTACACCGCGTCGGAGGCGTGCACCACGGTGATGAGACGGTTCCTCACGGCGATGGCTCCGCACTCGGCGGCCTTCGCCACGCTGCAGGACCCGCCGGACGCCCCATCGCTGCACACGACTTGGGAGCCGAAACTGCAGGCTCTTGAGACGACATACGGGATCCCTGATCCGATCGACGACAAGGCCTGCGTGGTCGGCTCCTGGTCGGCGGGGTACAGCGCCACGCTCTCCCGGATCGCCACGGACCTGTCCGGCGGCGTGGACGCCGCCAATCTCAAGGGCCTGGCCAATTTCTACCAGGCCAGGGAGGAGGCCAACCGGCGGGCCGATCCGGTGTCCGGCCGGGACGGCCTGGTGATCCCGCGGCTGGCGCCACGCCCGCTGAAGGAGATCAGCGTGCCGGTCGGCTCGCAGGACAGTGACGCCTGGTCGCGGCTCGGCACGTCCGAGAGCGTGGCCCTGCCCCTGCAGAAGGTCGCCGTCGACTACGCCTGGTTCTTCGGCGGCGTCATCCCGCCGTTCGACAGTGCCGGCAAGAGCCTGTCCGGCACCCCGCTCTCCCCGTCGACACCGGTGTACCAGGGCGGTGACGGATCCGCCGCCCGGGTCATCAGCGTGGCCACGTCACTGATCGGGACGGGAGACAGAGGCGGCCGCGACAACAACCTCAACCAGTACAACCAGTACAACGGTGAGCCCTGGTGCGCCGACTTCGTGAGCTGGGTGATCGACAAAGCCGGCGCCACGAAGGCGTACTGGAACAGCCCGACGGGGACACCGGCCCACCGGTGGGCGGGCGTCTGGCAATGGCGGGCCGCAGGACGAGCCCTCCCCGTCAGTGAGGCACGACCAGGGGACCTGGCCATCTACGGCGACAACGCTCACATCAACATCGTGGTCCGCAACCTCGGCCAGGGCAGGCTGAGCACGATCGGGGGAAACCAGGGCCCCCTCGTGGAGTCGGGAGTCCGCACGACCGCCACAGCGGTGCTGCGTCCCAACTTCAACATCTCCTAAGGCCGGCGAACGGAACGGGCCTGAACGGGGGCCGCCCCTCCCCTCCCAGGGGCGGCCCCCGCCAGCACCGGCGGATCAGGTGGCTCGGATCGTCGGCGCCCGCATCAGCGCAGGGTGCGGCTGAGGAAGTCGCGGATGTGGGCGGCGATCTCGGGCCCGTGGGTCTCCAGCGCGAAATGTCCGGCATCGAGGATGTGGATCTCGGCGTCCGGCAGGTCCCGGGCGAAGGCGCGGGCGCCATCGGGGCCGAAGATCTCATCGTTGCCGCCCCAGGTGACCAGGACCGGCGGGCGGTGGGTGCGGAAGTACTCCTGGAAGGCCGGGTAGCCGTCGAGGTTGAACTGGTAGTCCCAGAACAGCTGGAGTTGGATCTCCTTGTTGCCGGGACGGTCGAGGTAGGCCTGGTCGAGGGTCCAGGTGTCGGGGGACAGCCGGTCCGCCCGGTCGGCGGGCACGCCGTGCGTGTACTGCCACTTGGTGGCGTCGGGCTCCAGCAGTCCACGGACGGCGGGTTCGTTGGGCGAGCGGTCCTTGGCGTGCGCGAACAGGACGTCCCAGAAGGGGGTGAAGCCCTCCATGTAGGCGTTGCCGCTCTGGCTGATGATCGCGGTGACGCGTTCCGGGTTCCGGCTGGCGATGCGCAGGCCGATCGGTGCGCCGTAGTCCTGGATGTAGAGGGCGAAGCGGTCCAGGCCCAGCTTGTCCAGCAGCTCCAGAGTGATCTCGGTGAGCTTCTCGAAGCCGTAGTCGAACTCGTCGACCGCGGGCATCGCCGACTGGCCGAAGCCGATGTGGTCGGGTGCGATCAGGTGGTAGTCGCCGGCGAGGTCGCGGAGAAGGTCGCGGAACATCGCCGAGCTGGTGGGAAAGCCGTGCAGCAGCACCAGCGTGGGGTCGGCCGGGTCGCCTGCCTCCCGGTAGAAGACGTCCAGGCCCTGGATCTTAACGGTGTGGTGCCGGGTGGTCATCGCGTTGTGTCCTTTCGCGGTGTTCATCGGGATCGCGTGGCGGTCGCCACGGGTTCGCGGGCCGCGGGCGCGACCAGCGCCGCGGCGGTGAGGCTGAGCAGGACGCCGAGGGCGAAGGCGGCCCGGTAGCTGCCGGACAGGGCGTGGACGGCGGCGGCCAAGGCCAGCGCGGCACCGGCCGAAAGTTGGTGGATCAGCCATGCCGGGGCCAGCGCCCGGCCGAGCCGGGCCGGTCGAGGCCGCGGGTCAGCAGCGTCATCGTCAGCGGGATCACGGTGAAGGAGGCCGTGCCGAAGAGCACCGCCACCGCGACGAGGACGGCCGGCTCGGTGGCGGTGGCCGCCAGCAACAGCGCCACGGCGCGGACCAGGTGCAGCGTGCGCAGCAGCGGCTCGGGGCCGAACCGGTGCAGCAGCCGGGCGGTGGCCAGTGAGGTGAGCCCCGCGGTGAGAGCGCTGAGGGTGATCAGCCGTCCCGCGTGCGCGGCCGACCAGCCCAGCTCGGTGGCGTACTTGGGCAGCAGCAGGACCAGCATGTACAGCGACGCCGAGTGCAGGGCGAAGGACGTCAGCACGCGGCCCCTGCCTCGCAGAGCGCCGGTGGCCGGTGCGGGAGCGTTCCCCCCGCGGTCATCCCGGGGCAGGATCGTCGCCAGCGCGGCGGTGACCACCAGGCCGGTGAGGCCGAGCGCCAGGTACGTCCCCCGTACACCGACCGGCTCCAGGAGCAGGGTCGCCGCCCAGGGGGCGAGCAGTTGGCCGACGTTGACGCCCACCGAGGCGCGGGCCAGGGCCGGACCGGCCCGGTCACCGTACCGGTGGCCGATCAGCGTGGTGACGGCCAGGCTGGACGAGGCCGCGAAGCCCAGGCCGCCGAGGACCACGTAGGCGGCGACGAACTGCCAGGCCTGCTGGACGGCCGCCAAGGCCACGTAGCCGCTGGAGATCAGAGTCAGTCCGGTCAGCAGCACCAGCCTCGCTCCCACCCGGTCCAGCAGCACGCCCACCAAGGGCTGCGCCAGGCCGGTCAGCGCGATGGCGATCCCGGCCGCGATCGCCGGCGTCGCGGCGGACAGCCCGTAGGAGGCGGACGCCGGCGCGAAGAAGACACCCGCCGAGAAGTTCAAGCCGAACGACACCGCCTGCGCCGTCAGCGCCGCACGTGCCACGCGATCTCGCCGCATCCACTTCCCCTAACCACCTAAGCGCCCTGTAGCGGTTAGGAAGGTGTCATGGGAAATCTAACTTGTCAACCGACTATAGACGGTTAGAATGACGCCATGGCGCGCAGACCTCTGACCGGCGAGCCGTTGCCGCTGGACCTGGTCAACACGCGATGGCCGGCCGACGGAGTGGTGCACGACGAACTGGCCGACCCCATCGGCCTTGCCGAGTGGCTCCAGGAACACGGCTTGGAGGTCGACGACCCCCAGCGCTGCGCAGAACCACTGCGGGCAGCCCGGGCGGCCATCCGCCTGTCTCTGGACGAAGGAGCCGATGACCAGGTCAACACCGTCCTCGCGCACGGCAGGCTGCGGCTTCACCTCGAAGACGGGGTTCCGAGCGAGCGCCTGGAACTGGACTGTGAGGCGTGGCGGCCCGCCTGGCTGGCCGCGAGGGCCTACCTCGACCTGCTCAGGACGGCGCCCCCTGGACGACTGCGGCACTGCGAGGGAACCGGCTGCGTGTTGTGGTTCCTTGACGCCTCACGCAGCGGCCGACGCCGCTGGTGCTCGATGAGCGGCTGCGGCAACCGGGCCAAGGTCAAGGCCCACTACCAGCGGATCCACCGACCCTGACCCCGCGCAGCGGACCGCGCGCGTGGCGCTCGACGCTGCACGCCTGGGTCGATGCGGGTGCCTTGCCATGCTGGAGCGCGTGTCGTTACGGTCGGTCCTAAGACTCCGCTTCACTTCGGAGAAGGACGTCTGCGGCGGTGGGGCTCGCCGTACCCGAACCGCGGTGCCGCTGCGGGGCGCCGCCAACAGTCCCTACCTGGTGTCCTTCGTGCATGCCCGGTGGGAGAGCCCATGGCTGGCGACAGCGCTTCCGAGCACCCCGATTCGGGGACCGGAGCCGAGCCGCCCACTCCTGGATCGGCTCCGGCGCTGTCGCCGTGGCGGTTCGTCGTGGTCTTCGGTGTGGTCAGTCTCCTGGCGGACGTCGTCTACGAGGGGGCTCGATCGATCACCGGTCCGTTCCTGGGGTCGCTCGGCGCCGGCGCCGTCCTGGTGGGGGTGGTGACGGGTGCCGGCGAGGCGGCGGGCCTGGTTCTCCGGCTGGTGAGCGGCCCGGCGGCGGAACGGTCGGGCCGGTACTGGGCCTGGACGATCGCCGGGTACGGCCTGACGGTCGTGGCGGTGCCCGCGCTGGCGCTGCCGGTCGGGCTGGCCGGGGCGTGCGCGCTCGTGGTGGCCGAACGGGTGGGCAAGGCGACGCGCAGCCCGGCCAAGGACACGCTGCTCTCCCATGCCGGCAGCCCGATGGGCCGCGGGACGGCGTTCGCGGTGCACGAAGCGCTGGACCAGGCAGGCGCGTTCGCGGGACCGCTGCTGGTCGCCGCGGCCGTCGCCCTGCACGGGTACGCCCTCGGCTTCGGGATCCTGGCGGTGCCCGGCCTCGCGATCCTGGTCGTTCTCGTCTGGCTCGCCCGCCGCGTCCCCGACCCGCAGGCCTATGAGGAAGGTGTGGGACGCGTGCCCGCCCCGGCTCCGGCGAGGGGCTCCGTGGCGCTGCGGGGCGTCTCGCCACTGGCGGGACTGGGCCAGGTCTTCTGGCGCTACGCGGTGTTCTCGGCGGTCACGATGGCGGGCTTCGCCACGTTCGGGCTCATCGGGTTCCACCTGGTGCAGGCGCATCTGGTGAGTCCGCAGGCGGTGCCGTTGGTGTACGCCGGGGCGATGGCGACCGACGCGGTGGCGGCACTGGCGACGGGCCGGTTGTTCGACCGGTGGGGCCTGCGCGTCCTGGTGGCGTTGCCGGTGCTGGCCGGCGCCGGGACCGCGCTGGCGTTCTCCGGTTCGCTGCTTCCGGTGCTGGCAGGCGCGGTGCTGTGGGGCGCGGCGATGGGAGTACAGGAATCGACGATGCGGGCGGCGGTCGCCGATCTCGTCCCGGCCGCGCGCCGCCCGACCGCCTACGGAGCCTTCGCCGCGGTCTACGGCATCGCCTGGCTCGCCGGCGGAGCAGGGCTCGGCGCCCTCGCCGGGCACGCGCATGCCGCGCTGGTACCGGTCGTGCTGAGCGTGCAGGCGGTGGCGCTGGCCGCACTGTGGTGGGTCGTGTCAGCGGCCGACCCCAGGCCCGGACAACAGGCAGCCCAGCGGTAGGCCGCGTCCTGGCCAGACGGGTGCGTCCTCCCGCATGGGAGCCGATGCGCGGGAACGGCACAATGGGCTTCGTTGGGGACGCCCGAGCACGGGCACCCACACGGAGGAGGAGACGTGGGCGTGGAGACCCGGCACCGGCTTCTGCCGGTCCTTGCCGAGCGGGCCATCGCGGGCAGCCGGCCGGGTGCCCGCGACGACGGGCACCGCGTGGCGCTGGCCATCGAAGGCGGCGGGATGCGCGGCACCGTCTCGGCGGGCATGGCACTGGCGATCCACGAGCTCGGGCTTCTGCCGCTGTTCGACGCGGTCTACGGCTCGTCAGCGGGCGCGATCTCGGCGGCCTGGCTCCTCAGCTCCACCCCCGAGGGAGTGCGCGGCTGGACCGACCCGGTCTTCGCCCGGACCCTGATCCGCAAGCGCAACCTCCTGCGGGGCCGTCCGATCGTGGACGTCGAGCAGCTCGTCGAAGAGGTCTACATCCGCCGGTTCCCGCTCGACTACGCCTCGGTGCTGGCCAGTCCCATCGAGTTCCATCCCCTGGCCACCGACGTCATCACCGGCGGACCGGTGGACCTGCACAGCGCCCTTGTCGACGAGCGCGCGCTACGGCTGGCGCTGCGAGCCAGCGCGGCACTGCCCCTGCTCTCCGGACGGCCGGTCTCCGTCGGCCCCGGGCTCTACTACGACGCCGGCGTCGCCGAGGCGATCCCCTTCCGCCAGGCACTGCGAAACGGGGCGACCCACGTGCTGGTGCTCCGCTCGCGCAGACTGAGCGACCGGGCACCGGAACGCCCGGCCCCCTCGTTCAGCTCCCGGCTGGTCGCCGACGTCGGGCTGCGCCGCTACACGGCCGAGCTGAAGGCCACCTTCCTCACCCGGGACGCCCGACTCGCCGAGGCCGACCTGCTGCTCGCCGAGCACGACGCCGACCAGGACCATGCCGGGCCCGCCGTGCTGTCGATCCGCCCTCCGGAAGACTCACCTCGCATCAGCCGCCTGGAGTCCGACGGCGCCTTGCTGCATGCGGCCTTCGAAGCGGGCCGTGCCGCCGCGACCACACGTCTCGCCGACGCCGTCCACTGACTACCCCTGCGGCGGAGAGCAAGGCCCGGGCCGAGAGTCCAGCCGACTCAGAGCCCGCCCAGTTCCATGCTCAACGCCCCGCCAGGATCACCGGCCCACGGTGACCTGGACGGCCTCGACCTCTTCGCTGGCCTTCATGGAGAGCGTGGTGCCGCCGGCGAGCGCCAGGCTCAGCATCACAGCGGCCCAGCCGATCGCGGGTCGCCACCGCGGCCTTCGGACCGCCCTCGGCTCGGGCACACTGACCCGTTCGCCGACCGCGATGCGCTTCCTTACGGCCACCCAGGACGCCACCTCTTCATCGTCGAGCCCGCACGCCAGGACGAAGGCGACCAGCAGCTCCTCGCGGGGCAGGGTCTTGCGGCCGAGCGCGGTGGACGCGGTCGAGTAGGGCAGCACGCGCCCGGCCTCGGCGGCCCGACGCTCCAGTTGCCGGTAGCTGAGGCCCGACCAGGCCTTGAGCCGGCGCATCGCAGCGACGAACTCGGCCTCGTCGGTGGCCACGTCCGGTGACGGTGGCGGTGCGCTCACGATCTCACCCCGATGCTCGTTGATCGCCCCACTATGCCCCAGCCTGACCAGGCCGCACAGCGTCTCGCACAAGCTCGCACGGCACGACCTCTTGATCACCGCGGCCCGCCGCGGCCAGCCTCTGGCGCATCCCCCGCACCACACCGCCCTGGAGGACGCATGCAACGGATCAATACGCTCCCCTTCGCCCTGGCGCTCACGACCACGCTGGCCGTGGCGGGCTGCGGCGGCGACGCCATGGGCGCGCCGAGGGCCGCCCGGAGCGCGGCCGAACCCGTCGACCGTTCGATCGCCCGTTACCTCGACCGCACGCTGCCCGAAGGACCGGGCGGCACGGTGGTCGCCGCCCGCGGCGCGGAGCTCGCGCACTGCAAGGGCTTCGGCCTGGCGGACCGCGCGGCTGGGACCCCGGCCACCTGCGACACCGTGTACGACGTCATGTCGATCACCAAGCAGTTCACCGCGGCCGCGATCATGAAGCTGGAGACGATGGGGAAGCTCCGGACGACCGACCGGATCAGCACGATCCTCGGCCCGGTGCCAGCGGACAAGCGCGGCATCACCCTGCACCACCTGCTGTCGCACACGGCCGGGCTGGCCGAGGGGCTTGGTGACGACTACGAACGCGTCTCCCGCGACGAGATGCTGAGCAAGGCACTGAAGTCCACGCTGGTCTCCCGCCCCGGCGCGGAATTCCACTACTCGAACACGGGCTTCAGCGTGCTCGCCGCCATCGTCGAGAAGGTGTCAGGCACCAGCTACGAGCGGTTCTTGGCAACGCACCTGTTCGCGCCGGCGGGGATGACCCACACGGGCTATGTGCTGCCGAAATTCTCCCGCGCAGAGGTGGCCGTCGAGTACGACGAGAACGGGGTGAGCCAGGGCCGTCCGTCCGACCACCCCTGGGCCTCCGACGGACCGTACTGGTATCTGCGCGGCAACGGCGGCATGTTGTCCACCGGCCGCGACATGTTCAAGTGGCACCGCGCGCTGCTCGGCGACACGATCCTCAGCGCCGCCGCCAAGGCCAAGATGTTCGAGCCCCACGCACGGATCCCCGGCACCGAGGCCGCCTACGGATACGGCTGGGGCGTCCTGCACACCAAGGACGGCCGGGTCGCCTGGCACAACGGCGGCAACGACTGGTCCTTCGCCAGCTACAGCCGGATCCTGCGCGACGGCACCATGATCTATTGGGTCACCAACCAGGCATCCCAAGCAGACAAGTGGAACCTTGAGGAACACGAACTCGAGATGAACCAGGCCTTGGCCGACCACGCCCGCGACACCGACTAGAGGCCGGCCTGCGGCCGCGACCACGAGCGGCCGGCGCCCGGAAGTCGTCCAGAACGTGCGCCACCGGCTCCGAAGCGGCCGCAGGCGGCGGTCGCCCGGGGTCGGTCAGACGATGCGGCGGATGACGGAGACGGCTCGGGACAGGTGGGGTTCCGTGCGGTCGGTCCGGTGCGCGAGCGCGAGGTCGACGTGCACGGCGGGCCGTGCCAGCGGGCGGAAGACGACGCCGTCGAGGGCCAGGGCCGTCACCGGCTCGGGCACGACCGCCACGCCGAGACCGCCCGCGACGAGCGTGATCAGAGTGGAGGTCTCGCCGACCTCGTGGCGGATCCGGGGCTCGACGCCCGCGTCGCGGAAGAGGCCGAGCACCACGTCGTACATCACCGAACGGCGGTCCGCGGAGTGCACGATCAGGTCGGCGCCCGCCATGTCGGCGACCCCCGTCTCCCGAAGGGCCGCCAGGGGGTGATCGGCGGGGACGGCGACGACCAGCCGGTCCCGGCGCAGCGGCAGGACCGTGAGCGAGAGATCGGCGATCGGCGGCCGCAGCAGCGCCAGGTCGATCGCGCCGGTCCGCAGTGCCGCGACCTGGTCGGGGACCAGCATCTCGCCGCGGAAGGAGAAGTCGACGCCGGGCAACTCCAGGGAGAGCCCGCGGGAGAGCGCGGGCAGCAGGCTGTAGGTGGCCGACCCGACGCAGCCGATCGCGAGATGGCCGACCGCGCCGGCCGCGACCCGGCGGGCCTCGTGCGCGGCCTCGGCCACCTCACCGAGGATCTTCCGGGCCCGCGCCAGGTAGCCGCGGCCCGCGTCGGTGAGCTCGACCCGGCGGGTGGTCCGGTGCAGCAGCTCCACGCCGAGGTCGCCCTCCAGCCGGCGGATCGCCTGCGACAGCGGCGGCTGCGCCATGTTGAGCCGCTCGGCGGCGCGTCCGAAGTGGAGTTCTTCGGCGACGGCGACGAAGTACCGGAGGTGACGGAGATCCATACCGCTCACGTCTCAATAAGCGCGAATATTGATACTTCACTATATCAAGGGAGGCCGCTTAGCCTCGACGCCATGAGCTCCTATCTGTACTCCGCCGTCCGGACACCGTTCGGACGGTTCAACGGCGCCCTGGCGGGCGTCCGGCCGGACGACCTCGCTGCAGACGTGATCAGCGCGCTGCTGGCCAGGGCGCCCCGGCTGGACGCGGCCGCGGTCGGGGAGGTCGTCTGGGGTAACGCGAACGGTGCGGGCGAGGAGAACCGCAACGTCGGCAGGATGGCGGCGCTGCTCGCCGGGCTGCCGACGAGCGTGCCGGGCACCACCGTCAACCGGCTGTGCGGCTCCAGCCTCGACGCCGCGATGAGCGCCTCCCGAACGATCGAGGTGGGGGACGCCGACGTGGTGGTGGCCGGCGGAGTCGAGTCGATGACCCGGGCGCCGTGGGTGCTGCCGAAGCCGGCCCGAGGGTTCCCGCCCGGAGACCTCGCCGCCGTGTCGACCACGCTCGGCTGGCGGCTGGTGAACCCGCGCATGCCGAGGGAGTGGACCGTCTCGCTCGGCGAGGCCAACGAATCGCTCCGGGAGAAGCACGCCGTCAGCCGGGAGCGCCAGGACGCGTTCGCGCTGCGCTCCCACCGGCTCGCGGCGGCCGCCTGGAACGAGGGCTTCTACGACGACCTCGTCGTGCCCGCGGGGGAACTGGAGCGCGACGAGGGCGTCCGCGCCGACACCTCTCTGGAGAAACTGGCCGGGCTCAGGCCGAGCTTCCGCGCGGACGGCACCATCACCGCCGGCAACGCCTCGCCGCTGAGCGACGGCGCCGCCGCCCTGCTGCTCGGCTCGGCCGCCGCCGCCGACCTGATCGGCCTCGACCCCCTCTGCCGCATCGCCGGGCGCGGCGCGTTCGCGCTCGACCCGCAGGACTTCGGCTACGCCCCGGTCGAGGCCGCCGACCGCGCCCTGGCCCGGGCCGGGATCGGCTGGGACCGGGTCGGCGCGGTCGAGCTCAACGAGGCCTTCGCCGTGCAGTCCCTCGTCTGCGTCGAGGCCTGGGGCGTCGATCCGGAGATCGTCAACACCCGGGGCGGCGCGATAGCGATCGGCCACCCGCTCGGCGCCAGCGGCGCCCGCGTCCTCGGCACGCTCGCGAAGGTGCTCCGCGAACGCCGCGAGCGCTGGGGCGTCGCCGCGATCTGCATCGGCGTCGGGCAGGGGCTCGCCGTCGTCCTGGAGAACACGGACCTGCGCGGCGCGGGGGCCGGGGCATGAGCCGGACGGAGATCCTCGAAAGCGTCGACGAGGCCGTCCGCGGGATCGAGGACGGCAGCACCGTCCTGGTCGGCGGCTTCGGCTTCGCGGGAATGCCCTTCGACCTTGTCGACGGCCTGATCCGGCAGGGCGCGGGGGACCTCACCATCGTGTCCAACAACGCCGGCAACGGCGACGTCGGGCTCGCCGCCCTGCTCAAGGCCGGGCGGGTGCGCAAGGTGATCTGCTCCTTCCCCCGGCAGAGCGACTCCCACGTCTTCGACGGGCTGTACCGGGCCGGGAAGATCGAGCTGGAGGTCGTGCCGCAGGGCAACCTCGCCGAACGGATGCGCGCGGCCGGGGCGGGCATCGGCGCCTTCTACTGCCCGACCGGCGTCGGCACCCCCCTCGCCGAGGGCAAGGAGACCCGGACCATCGACGGGCGCGTCCACGTCCTGGAGTACCCGATCAAGGGCGACGTGGCGCTGATCAGCGCCCACCGCGCCGACACGATGGGCAACCTCGTCTACCGGAAGACGGCCCGGAACTTCGGCCCCGTCATGGCGACGGCCGCGACCACCACGATCGCGCAGGTGTCCGGCGTCGTCCCCGCCGGCGACATCGACCCGGAGACGGTGGTCACGCCCGGCATCTACGTCGACCGCGTCGTGCCGGTCGAGCAACGGCGCTACACCGTCCAAGGAGCACGCTGACCATGCCTTCCACCACCGGGCCCCTCTCCCCGGACGAGCTCGCCGAGGTCGTCGCCCGCGACATCCCGGCCGGCTCCTACGTCAACCTCGGCATCGGCCGGCCGACCAGGGTCGCCGACCATCTCCCCGACGGCGCGGGCATCGTGCTCCACACCGAGAACGGCATGCTCAACATGGGCCCCGCCGCCGTCGGCGAGGAGATCGACCCCGATCTCACGAACGCCGGCAAGGTCCCGGTGACCGAACTGCCCGGAGCTTCCTACTTCCACCATGCCGACTCCTTCGCCATGATGCGCGGCGGCCACCTGGACGTGTGCGTGCTCGGCGCCTTCCAGGTCTCGGCCACCGGGGACCTCGCCAACTGGCACACCGGGGCCGCCGACGCCGTTCCGGCCGTCGGCGGCGCGATGGATCTGGCCATCGGCGCCAAGCAGGTCTTCGTGATGATGACCCTCTTCGACAAGCAGGGCCGCTCCAAGCTGGTGCCCGCCTGCACCTACCCGCTGACCGGCACCGGCTGCGTCAGCAGGGTCTACACCGACGTCGCCGTCATCGACGTCGGCCCGGACGGGGCGGCGGTCCGCGAGACCTTCGGTGTCACGGTCGACGAACTGCGCGACCGGCTCCCCGTCCCCCTCGCGACCCTCTGACGCCGCCGGTCGCCGTGGGCGTGCCCGCCTTCGCCGAGGCGGGGGGCGCCGGCGTGAACATCGGCGGCTCCTCGAAGCGGTTCCGTCATCCCGCGAGGTCGGCGACGAGGTCGTCCAGCGCCCGGGTGAGGGCTTCGGAGTTGGCCGGGGTGAACCAGGTGGTGCGAATGCGCTCGTTGTTCCCCTTCGGGGTCTCGTGATCGGCTGCGAGCTGCCGCAGGGTCCGGGTCTCGTCGCCCAGGGCCCGGCCGACCTCCTGGAAGAGGCTGCGGACGTAGCCGTCCGCGTCGTCGGGGGCGATGCCGTGGCCAACGGCCCACGAGGTGAGCGCGGCGAGGTAGAAGTAGTGGGTGGTGAGCGTTCCCGTCAGTGCGGAGAAGACGTCGAAGGCCGTCTCGTCCGCGACCGGGAGCGCCCCGCCCAGGTGCTCGAAGAGAGAGTCCGCCACCGGGTGGGACGGGCACGTCACCGTGACGGAGCGGCGTTCGCGTATCGCGGGCAGCGGGATGGCCCGAACGAGTTGGGCGTCCGTGGTCAGCGTCCTTCGCAGGTCGTCGTTGCCGACGCCGGCCATCACGTTGATCACGATCTTGTCGTCGGGCACCGTCAGGCCGGCGAGCGCTTCGTGGCGGTCCTGACGGCGTACGGCGATGACCACGATCTCGGAGCGGTCCACGACCGCCTGGTTGTCGGGACACACCCGGACGCTTTCGTAGCGCTCGGACAGGTACGCCGCCGTGCGGGCTCCGCGAGGGGAGAGGAACACCTGGGGCGCGTCGTCGTCCCGGCAGTACAGGCCGTCCACGATGGCTCGGCCGATCTCCCCTACCCCGATGATGCCGATGCGCTTCACTGCGCTTTCCTCCATGGTGTGTGGGGTCGTTCAGAAGCTCGCGCGTTCAGGGGGCGCCTGCACAGCGCACGTGAGCCGGGCCGCCAGCTCCCGGACCTGCTCGGGACGGGGGTTGGCGCCGGTCAGCACCGTCGCCAGGCGGTCGCCGGGGACCGCGCCCCCGGCGATCGCCGCCAGGCCCGCCGCACCCGCCGGCTCCAGGACGATGCCGAGCGTGCGCGCCGCCAGCTCCATGGCGTCGGCGATGGCCTCGTCCGTCACCAGGATCATCTCGTCCACCAGGACGCGGGCCCGCCGCACCGAAGCCTCCGTCGGGCGACGCACCGCGATGCCGTCGGCGAAGGTGCGAGCACGTCCGGCGCGGACCGCGCGGCCGGCACGCAGGCTTTCCGCCATCGAGGGAGCGCCTTCGGCGTTGACCCCCACGATCCGGGTCCCGGGAGCGTGCTCCTTCATCCAGCGCGCCACGCCGTTGATCAGCGCGCCGTCGCCGACCGGGAGCACGACGGCGTCGAAGCACGCCCCGGCCGGCGCGCCGCGGGTCAGCTCGGCGCCGATCGTCCCGGCGCCTTCGGCGATCGCCGCCTGGACGCCGTCCCGCAGGTGGACGCGGTCAGGATGGCGCCCGGCGTGGGCGGCCGCGGCCTCCCGCGCCGACGAGCCGTCCGGTCCCGCCGCGACGACGCGGGCGCCGAACGTCTCCATCCGCTCGCGCTTGCCGGGATTGACGGTCTCGGGCACGAACACCTCGACCGGCATCCCGCGTGCTCGCCCGGCGTAGGCGACGGCCTGCCCGAAGTTGCCCGAGCTGGCGCACACCACCGGCGTGCCGGGGGCGAGCGTGCTGAGCATCAGGTCGGCGCCCCGGCCCTTGAAGCTGCGCACCGGGTTGGCCGTCTCCAGTTTCACCGTCACCGCGCGGCCGCCCAGCGCCCGGCACAGCTGTTCGTCGAGGTACTGCGGGGTGTTGAGGAACACCGGATCGATCACCCGTAGGGCCTGCTCGATCCGCGCCACGCCCAGGTCCATGCGCGCCACCTTCCGCCGAGGCTTTCCGACCCGGCCGACGCTAACCGAGCTCCCGATCGACGCGATTGAGAATTCTTGCACCAAGGCGCAATAATCTTGCGTGCCCGAATCGCCGCCGCCCCGCCTGGACGAGATCGACGCCCTGCTGCTGGACCTCCTTCAGCACGACGCCGGGCGCACCCTGCACGACCTCGGGGAACAGGTCGGGCTGTCCCCGAGCGCCGTCCAGCGGCGGATCGCCCGCTACCGCCGGCACGGTCTCATCGCCCGGCAGGTCGCCGTCCTCGATCCGCACCGCTTCGGTCCCACCGTCCTGGCCACGGTCCTGGTGACCCTCGTCCGGGAATCGTTCGAGCACCACCGGGCCTTCGCCGAACGGATGCGCTCGGAGCCTCAGGTCCAGCAGTGCTACCGCGTCGCGGGGCCGTGGGACTACGTAATCGTCCTGGCCGCGCGGAGCATGCGCGACTGCGGTCGGCTCGGAGACCGCCTGTTGAAGGCGGACGACAACGTCCAGCGCTACGAGACCCTGGTCGTCTTCGACACCATCAAGTCCGGCCTGGCTCTCCCACTTCCCGCTCGACCGCAGGACGGGCGGCCACCCGATGAGTGAACGCCGCCGCATCCCGTCGCGCCGCACTCCCCCTGCGCACGGGCCGATCAACCAGTGCTGAGGCGCATCTTGGTCAGGCGGATGGTTCCGTCGTCGCCGGGGACGGGGGCCGGCCGGTATCCCTCGCTCCGGTAGAGCGCGATGTTGTTCCGGCTGCCCGCTCCCGTGGACAGCACGATGCTGCGGCAGGCCTGGTCGGCGGCGGCCTCCGCCTCATGGAGCAGCCAGCGCCCCAGGCCGCGCCCCCGCAGGTCGGGGACGACGCCGAGCCGTCCCACGTGCCACTCGGCGTCCTCGCGGCGGGTCCGCACCATGCCGAGAAGGCGGCCGTCCCGCCACAGCCCGATCGCGTCCCAGGACGCGAGCCAGTCACGAACCTGCTCCACGGACTCGTGCAGCGCCGGGACGGTCACGGGGTCGTTGGCGAGGGCCTCGTCCACCCAGCAGCACCGCTGCAGGACGGTCACCTCGGGGGCATCGTCCGGCGTCAGCCGCCGCAGGTAGGAGCCCGGTTCGGGGCCGGCCGCCGATGCGGGCCGTGCTCGCTCTCGCATCGGCCGGAGCGCGTGCGCGACCCGGACCAGCTCCTCCAGGACGTCGATCGCGGCCTTGCCGGCAGCGGCGGCGGGCCGCACCTCCCCGTCGTGCACGGCGTCGGCGATGCGAAGGGCGACCGTGGACCCCAGCGGTACCAGGCGCAGCGTGGTCACCACCTGCTTGGCGTGCTGCACGGCCCTCGTGCCCGCCGAGGTGTTGCCGTAGCTGACGAAACCGACCGGCTTCCACGCCCACTCGCGGGAGAGGTAGTCCAGCGCGTTCTTCAGGGACGCCGGCATCCCGTAGTTGTACTCCGGCGTCACGACGATGAGGCCGTCCACGCCGTCCACGATCGCGCTCCACCTGCGTGTGTGCTCGTTGCGGTACACGCCCGCCGACGGATGTTCCTCCTCGTCGAGGAACGGGAGGTCGAGGTCGGCGAGGGCCAGCGGCACCAGTTCGGCGCCGAGCTCGGCGGCGCGGGGCGTGATCGTCTCGGTCAGCCATGCCCCCACCGCGGGGCCGAGGGCGCCGGGGCGGGTGCTGCACACCAGCACGAGGACGCGCACCTGTTTCGTTGACATGTAAATGAACCTAGGCGATAGGTTGTTTACATGTCAAAGAACCCGCCGGACGAGCCCGTGCGCTGGCTGACCCCGGACGAGGAACGGGCGTGGCGGGCCTTCCGCCGCATGGTGATCGCCGTCCAGACCGGCACCGCCCGCGACCTCTCCCAAGTCGGCCTCTCCGAGCCCGACTACGAGGTGCTCAGCACGCTGTCGGAACGGCCGGACCACGCCGGCACCCTGCACGAGCAGGCCGCGAAGATGGGCTGGTCGCGCAGCCGGCTCTCCCGGCACGCCACCCGCATGGAGGCCCGCGGCCTCATCCGCCGCGCACCCGACCCGGCCGACGGAAGGGGCTGCCTCCTGGTCCTCACCGAACACGGCCTGGACACCTTGACGGACGCCGCCCCCGCCCACCTGGAGTCAGTGCGCCACCACTTCATCGACCGCCTTGGACCGGAAGACCTCACCGCCCTGGAACACATCGCCGGAAAGGTGGAAGCCCCGGACAGGGCGAACGGCCGCCCCGTCCGCTAGGTCCGCGGACCGGCCTCCAGGAGATCGGCGAGCTCACCGAACCCGCGCACGACGAGGTCGCATTCCACGTCGTCCGCCCGGTCGGCCGTGAGAGAGGGCCCCTTCTCCAGCGGACGCTCCAGGAACGCGGTGGCGAGCCCGGCTCCCCTGGCGCCGTCGATGTCCCACTTGTGCGCGGCGACCATCAGCACCTCCGCCGGTTCCACGTCCAGCAGCCGCACTGCTGTCAGGTACGCCTCCGGCTCGGGCTTGTACGTGCGGGCGAGCTCCGCCGACAGGATGCAGTCGAACGGCAGCCCCGCCCCCTTGACCAGGTGCGTCAGCAGGGCGAACCCGCCGTTGGACAGCGCCGCCACCACGCGGCTCTCCCTCAGGCGTGCCAGGCCGTCCACCGAGTCGTCCCACGCGGGCAGGCGATGCCAGGCCCGGACGAGCCGCCGCCGTGCGGTCTCGTCGAAGGCGTCAGCAACGCCGTGCAGCTCCAGCAGCTCGTCCAGCGACTCCCGGTGCAGCGTGTCGAGGTACACCCACTCCCGCTCTCCGCTGCTGACCCGCTGCATGGACGGGAGGTACCGCTCGCGCCATTGGTCGGCGAAGGCCTCGCTCTCCAACGCGACACCGCACTCCGCAGCGATCGCCGCCACCTGGCCGGCGACCCCTGTCCGCCAGTCGACGGTCGTCCCGAAGATGTCGCAGGTCACTACCTGGATCGCTCTGACGTCTAATCCCACTGGCACTCCCTCGCCCAGGAGCGCCCGGATGGCGCCCCACCCCAGTCCTACCCCGGACGTGACAGACCCCGCCCTCGTCCGAAGACGGGAGCGGGGTCCGTGGTGAGGCCAGGAGGGGTCACCCGGTCGGGCCTGATCAGCCGAGGGGCTTCGGGGCGCCCTTCTTGCCGGCGCCGTGGCCCCAGGACAGGATCTCGTACTTGACGCCCTTCAGGTGGCCCGCCGAGGTGCCCGTGTCGTACTTGCTCCGCGGCTTCTTGCCGTCCACCAGGTGGCGGAAGGTGTAGGTGTCGAGGTCGAGCATGACGCCGCGGTGCGACGGCTCGCCCGGCCCGCGGTCCCCGACGAAGCCGGTGACGCTGCGCCCCTTGTAGGTGACCTTCACCTTGGTGTGCATGGGCCAGCTCGGGCTGGCGAACAGGCCCTTCTGCATCGGCTTGCCGCCCGCCGGGGCGCCCGTGTCGCCGTTCACGCCCGAGCCGTCGTCCCAGAAGTAGGACGCCTTGGTGCTGCCCGACAGGACGGCGTGGCGCTTCGGCGCGACCTTGGCGGTGCCGTGGTGGGTGGCCTTCGCGGCGGGCTGCCCCACCTGCTGGCCGGTCACCTTTCCGGTCACCTGCTTTCCGGTGACCGGCTGTCCGGTCACCTTGTGCCCGCTCACCTGTTGTCCGGTGACCAGCTGTCCGGTCATCTTGTCGCCGGTGACCTGCTGCCCGGCCACCTGCTGTCCGATGACCTTGTGCGACATCGGCTCGTCGGCCTGGGCCCCGTGGGAGGTCCCGGCCGCCACGCCCGCGGCCAGCAGGCCCGCGAGAGCGGTACCGATCAGGGCGGTGTCGATGGCTCGCTTCTGCATGTTCATCCTTTGCTCGGTGGTCCGGGGCGCCGGGTCACGGCTTCGGCTAGTCGGGGGCTCGCCGTTCGGGCGTGACGGATCCGGCGCACGGCACGTGGGCGTGCTCGCGACGTGGGTGTGATCGCGGAGGGATGGAGAAGGGGGAGGCACCACTGGACGGTGCGGGGCAACGGGCCGCTCAGCGGCCCTGGCTCACCGGTACTGGGGGTAGCCGTAGCCGGCGACGGTGGACGTGTCGCGGACCTTCTTCTTCACCGCGTCACCGGTGTTGCCCTCGATGGTGTTGATGGTGCCGTCGTGGTTGTCCTTGACGACGATGCCGACGTGCTCGACGCCCTTGATGCCGCCGCCGTTCCAGGCGAAGAAGACCACGGCGCCGGGCTTCGGGGTCTGGCCGAAGCGGCCGGTCTTCTTGAACCACTTGGCGTGGCTGACGGTGTAGGCGTCGGCGCCCATGCCCTTGGTGCCGGTGTGCTGGCCCAGCCAGGACACGAACATGTCGCACCAGGACTGGCCCTTGTAGACCGAGGCGCTCTTGGAACCGATGCGGTGGGCGTTCTGCTCGCCCAGCGGCGAGCCGACGTACCAGTCGTTGAACTTGCTGTTGCCCGAGGCGTCCTCGTGGGTGCCGATCTGCGTGCGGGCGAGCTTGATGACGTCCTGCGCGGAGGCGCCGGCGGTGGCGGTCTTCGCGCCGTTGGCGCCGGCCTGGGGCGCGGCGGCGACGTGCGCGGTGTTCGCGGGCTTGGTGTCCGCATGGGCGGACGGGGCCAGGGAGGCGAAGCCGAAAGCGCTCGCCAGGGAGAGGACGGCTCCGGCGGCGAAGCGGGTGCCCATGCGCTTGGTCAGGTCGAAAGTACGAGCGGTCATGCGAAGGTTCTCCTGAGGTCTTCCAGTCCGCCTACCGGGTTAGCTGTCGGGTTCGGGCATGGAAGTGGCCCTACCGCGACCCCGCGCAAGGCGGGAGTGCGGATTCACCCCGGTGTTTCGGTGGGTCCCCGGCTCCGCTCGGCCAGTGATCGGCGCTCTGCGGACTCGGCGGCGGACGTGCCTTGATCGGCCGTCCTGATGATCAGGGACTCGATGCGCCCGTCACGATCTGGTCGGGCGCTCCGGACGGGCTTTCCCGTCGGTCACACACCCACAACAGGTTCAAGCGGCCCCATATTTCGTCAAGCCCACCCCAAAGACGCTGCTGACCTGTAAAGACTCCCCAAAGCGCCCTCAACGCAAGGGCTGCGGTCCAGTCAAGTCGGCCCAAGATTTCTGGTCGCCACCTCGCCCCAACGGGAGACGATCACCCCCGAGCGCGCCCCCACCCGCGGGCTGGTCATCAAGGTGCCCAAGTTCACGACCGACCAGGACGCGTCATAGTCGCACCGGAGCCGGGCGCGAATGCGTGGTCCTGCTGGAGCGCCGGCGCGGTGAGTCGGCCCTCATCAACTCACCCCTCAGCGCGGCGAGTGACACGGCTCCGACCAGGACCGTCCCGTCGGGAAACCGGAAGACCGGCACTCGCGGGCCGGACACGCGAGCGGACCGAGCCGGTTCCTCGTGGGGCCGCTCGCCGTCCCACCTGACGCCGGTCGCGGACGCCAAGCCCCGCAGCACGTTGACGTCGCCGATGTCCAGACCGTCACTGAAGTAGGCGCGGTAAAGACGGGCGGTCATGTCCTCGGCGGTGCCGTGCGCGGCCGCCAGCGCGATGAGCCGGTGGGCGTCGGCGGTGCGGGCGGGCACGATCCGGTCGAGGTTCACCACCAGGCCGTCGACCGCCGCCGCCCGTGCGATCTGCTCGACCCGCGCGGTGGGCGCGAGAGGGAAAAGGCCGCGGCTCGGCGGCGGTTCCGCCGCGGAACCCGCGGTCTGGTACGGCCTGAAGACGACCTCCAGTTCGCCGCCACCCGCACGGTGCTCCTCGGCGGCCCGCTGGAAGCGGGCGTAGCCGAGCGCCGACCAGACGCAGGCGATGTCGTGGGTGAACTCAACTTTCATGGGTTCGTCCTTCGATGGCGGCACGGATCGTTCCGTGCCGCCTCAGCATGCCCGCCGCCGCTCGCCGCGTCAATACGGAACGTTCCGTGCCGCCTGAGGGCTATGCTGTCCCCATGTCACCCAGACGTCCTGAGCGCCGAAGTGAAGAGGCCGCCAACGCCGTCATCAAGGCCGCCATGGACCTGTGCCAGGAGGTCGGGTACCGCAAGGTCAGCATCGAGGGCATCGCCGCCCGCGCCGGCGTCGGCAAGAACACGATCTACCGCTGGTGGCCGTCCAAGGCCGCCGTGCTGCTGGACGGCCTGCTGTCCACCTGGAAGATGGACGCGACCTTCCCCGACACCGGTGACTTCGTCGCGGACATCAAGACGCAGATGGCGGCGGCCTCGCGCATCCTCGGCGACCCGCACGTCTTCCCGCACTACCGCGCACTGATCGGCGAGGCCCAGCACGACCCGGACCTCCACCAGGCCTTGTGGGACAACTTCATCGGTCACCTGGCGGGCGCCGCGGCCGACCGCATCCGCGTAGCGCAGCGCAAGGGCCAGGTCCGCGCCGACGCCGACCCGGTCCTCGTCACCGAACTGCTCTACGGCGCCGCCTACTACCGCCGCCTGCTCACCCCGCGCACGGCCGACGCCGAGCACGTCAACGCCATCGTCGACCTCGCAATGACCGGCCTCGCCCCACCGGCCGACACCTCCACGCAGTAGCACGCCTCACCGCTTCTGGGCGCCCCTGCACATGCCGCCCGCGCAGGTGCTCACGGTTTACGGCGGGCGAGCAGGGCCCGCGGACCTGACCGGCCCAGCCCTCAGACACCTACTGCCACCGCAGCGCCCAGCGCCAGCAGGACGGCACCGGTGGTCATGCTGAGCCCCCGCAGGACGGTCGGCTGCGACACCAGTGCGCGTCCTCGGCTGACGGCCCAGGTGAGCAGCATGTACCAGGAGGCGCTGACGAGCGCCCACAGGGCTCCCAAGGCGACGGTCGACAGGAACACCGGGCCTTCCTCGGTCACGAACTGGGGCAGCACCGAGATGGCGAACACTCCCGCCTTGGGGTTGCCGAGGTTGGTGACCAGGCCGGTGAGGTATCCACCCGTGAAGCCGGTGCCGCGCCCGTCCTGCTCGGGCGGGCGGGGGGACCCGACCGTGAGCGCGGTCTGGAGCGTCTTCACCCCGAGGATCATCAGCACGATGCCGCCGGCGATCCGGAGCACCGCGTACGCGGTGGGGCTGGCCAGCAGGACGGCGGACAGCCCGGCCGCGGCGGCCGTCGACCACAGCAGGAAGCCACTGGCATTGCCCGCGAGCGTGCCGTGGAGCGCAGGCCGGCCACCCTCCAGTACCTGCCGGATCATCAGCGCTTGACTCGCGCCGGGCAGCATCGCCAGCAACAAGGTGGTGATGACGAAGACGGGCACATGCGTGGGCATGGGAACGAACCCCTTCCGGGGATTGCGGCCGACGAGTGTGCCACCAGGCTTCCTCGCTCCGCGCCCCTAAGGGAAGTTAAAAGAGAAGGATGCAGCGTTAGCATTGGTGAATGCTGGTGGATCCGGGGCAACTGCGGCTTCTCGCCCTGATCGAGCGGCACGGCTCCCTGACAGCGGCGGCCCACGCACTCCGGCTCACGCCCGCGGCGGTAACCCAGCAGGTGGCCAAGGCCGAGCGCGACTGGCAGGTCCCCCTGGTCATCCGTGGCCCTCGCGGAGCGACGCTAACCGCGGCCGGTGCGCTGCTCGCCTCCCACGGCCGGACCGTGGAGCAGGCATCGCACCAGGCCGAGGCGGAACTGGCCGCACTGCTCGGCCACCTCTCGCTCCGCCTCCGGATCGGGACGTTCCAGGCGGCCGCCCTGCACCTGCTGCCACCGGCCCTGACGGCCCTGCGCCACCGCCACCCGGCCGCCGACGTCTCCGTCATCGACGTGGTGTCCGGGCGCGGAGCGGACGAGATCAGCGCGGGGAACCTGGACGTGGCCATCGTCGCGTCCTGGGACACGCCGCTCGCGCCGCCCCCGCACCTACGGGCGCACTCGCTCCTGGTGGACCCGATGGTCGTGGTCCTCCCCGACGACCACCCACTGGCCACCGGGCAGCCCGCGGACACCGAACTCCACCTGGAACAACTGCGCGACGAATCATGGGTCTCCATCCTGGCCGGCCATGCCGCCCGCGAACAGTTCCACAACGCCGCCCGCAAGGCCGGCTTCACCCCAACCGTGCGGTTCGAGACCGAGTCCTATGACGTCGCCCAAGCCCTGGTCGGCACAGGCATCGCCGTGGCCCTGGTGTCACGCCTGGCCCTGGCCCACGTCCCCGGCACCACCCATCGCGAACTGGCCCACCCCAAGCCCTACCGCCACCTCTACGCCGTGACCAGAACCGACGCCAGCCTCACCCCACTCGCGGACATGCTCATCGACCTCCTCCGCGATGTCGCCCGCGACATCACCGCCACCTGGGCCACCCCACACGGCTCCTGAAAAGCCCCGTTCTAAATCGATCACGAACCCCCTCCTGGCTCGGAAGACCTCCCCGGCGGACCTGAGCGGGGTGTCGGGCCCCTCAGCCAGGGCGCTTCTTCTCGCGGGTCGAGGTCAGCAGGTCGGCTCCGGTGTGGACGGCCATCAGGGTCGCGGGGAGCAGGATCGCGGCGTCGCGGAGTGTCCGCGCCGGGTCGCGGCGAACGCCTGCGCGGCCGAGCGCGCGCCAAGCCCACAGGGAGAACGGCACGACGATCGTGGGTGCTGTGGCGACACCCGGGGTGTAGCCGCGTTGCCTGACGCTCAAAGCCAGGTGTCCGAGCCCGTGCACGCCGAACCCGGCCAATGTGGCCTGATAGAGCCGGGACCTCCCGCCGGTCCGCGCGCCGTCCACCGTGGCGGCGAGCATCAAAGCGCCCATGAGAGCGATGGCCGTGCGGGCGTGCGCCGTGGAGACCTCGCGACGCAGCCACACCGGTCCCGGAGCGCCGCCGCCCGCGTTCTTCCGCGACCAGGGAGCCATGGTGAACCACTCTTCGGCGTCGTTGGCCGCCCAAGCCAGCAGCAGCCCCCAGGTCACGCTCTTACGGATCATCCCCGCCTCCCTTTACGTTACGAGTCGTGCTGTAATATTTCTGAAATGAGCGAGCAGCGCAAGGGGGCCCCAGGACGTCGCGGCCGGCCGCGCAGCGCCGACGTCGACCGCGCCGTCACCGCGGCGACGATCGAACTGCTGGCCGAACAGGGATACGCGAAGCTGACGATCGAGGCGGTCGCCGCGCGCGCGGGGGTGGGCCGGCCGGCGGTGTACCGGCGCTGGCCGACCAAGGACGACCTGGTGGTCCACGCCCTGGTCGAACAGGTGCCGCCGCTGGCCGTTCCGGACACCGGCGACGTGCTGCGCGATCTGAAGGAACTGTCCGCCGGGTTCGCGCTCCGGCTGGCCGGCTCCCCGCTCGGTCGGACCGTCCTTGCCGTGCACGCTGAAGCGGGCCGTCGGCCCGACCTCGCCGAAGCGCTACGACACCACTACCTGAACCCCAGGAACGCCACCATCCGCGCCTTGATCGAACGCGGCCTGGCCGAGGGCCGCCTCAACCCCGCACTCGCCCCCGACACGGTCCGCGACCTGGTCTTCGGCCCCCTGATCTACCACTGGCTCGTCACCGGCCACCTCTCGACCGCCACAGCGAACACCCTCGCCGACGCCGCCTGCGCCGCGGTCAGCCGCACCTTCCCCTCGCCAGATCAAGCCGGCGGCTCCACCGACACGCCTGGCCGTCCGTAGGAACCATCTACAGCGCTCGGCGGCGTGGGGACGGCCGGTCGGCGGTTGCCCGGGTGGAAGGACGCATGCAAGGCTGAATCGTCTTGCGCCGCCTGCGACGACCACGAAGCCGCGCGGCACGAGGAACCGGGCCACGCCGGGTCCCCTCTCTGTTGAAACGGCCGACAAAGGGACACCAGTGACTGATCACGCACGGGGGACGGCCCCCTGGCACGGCCGCATCGAGCAGGTCCGCGGCGCCGACCCGGCCCCCGACACCGCACACGTCGAACGTCCGACGGAGACATGACGGCCATGAAGACGGACGAGCACGGGCTGGCCATCGGGGCGGGCAGCCGCACCGCGGTCGAGCACTACGACAACGCCGTCCATGAACTGCTGCACTTCCGCCCGGAGGTGGACGCCGAAGCGAAGCGGGCGCTCGAAGCGGATCCCGACTTCCCGCTGGGCAACGTCCTGTCGGCGTACCTCGGGCTTCTGGCCACCGAGCCCGAAGGCGCGCGGGCCGCGGCGGAGCGGTTCCGGCTCTTCCGGTCGCGCGTGGACGGCTCCGGGCTCCTTCCCCGCGAGCGGGCCCACGTCGCGGCGCTGGAACGCCTGGTGAAGGGCGACTTCCTCGGCTGCGGCCGCCTGCTCGGCCAGATCAGCGAGGAGTACCCGCGGGACGTCCTCGCGCTGTTCGTCGGCCACCAGGTCGACTACTTCACCGGGGACGCCCGCGCACTGCGCGACCGGGTCGGTGGTGCGCTGACGGCATGGAGCGAGTCCGACCGGCATTTCGGCCAGTTGCTCGGCATGTACGCCTTCGGGTTGGAGGAGGCAGGGCACTACGACCGATCGGAGGAGGTCGGCCTGCGCGCGGTCGGGCTCGACCCGAAGGACGTGTGGGGCATCCACGCGGTCGTCCACACCTACGAGATGCAGGGCCGGTTCCGGCGAGGCATCGCCTACATGGACGAACGGACGACCGACTGGTCGACCGGCACGTTCTTCAACGTGCACGCGTGGTGGCACTATGCGCTCTACGCACTGGAGGCCGGAGACACGGCCCGTGCCTTGGAGATCTACGACGCCGTGCTTCACGGCCCGGAGTCGACAGGCACCGCGATGGAGCTGCTGGACGCCGCCGCACTGCTCTGGCGCCTGCTTCTCGAAGGCGATGACCAGACCGCGAGGTGGAACGCCTTGGCCGACGCCTGGGCGTCCAAGGCCGAGGAGCCGTTCTACGCGTTCAACGACATGCACGCGGTGATGTCCTTCGTCGGCGCCGGCCGCTTCGGCGACGCCGACCGGCTGATCGCCGACCGCGAGGCCTACCTGGCCGCTCCCCTGCCCGACGTCACCAACCAGGCGATGACCGCACGCGTCGGCCTTCCGGTCTGCCGCGCTCTGGTGGCCTTCGGGCGCGGCGACCACAGCGCCGCCGTCGACCTCCTCGCTCCCATCCGGCACCAGGTCAACGAATTCGGCGGCAGCCACGCGCAGCGCGACGCGGTGCAGAAGACCCTGCTGGAGGCCGCCCTCCGCTCCGGCCGCCTCGATCTGGCCCGCGTCCTGGTCAGCGAGCGGATCAGCATACGACCCGCCAGCCCGTTCAACTGGCTCAAGCACGCCGACGTCGCCGAAGCCCTCGGCGACGCGGCCACGGCGTCCACCGCCCGATCGCACGCGGCGAAGCTGCGCCGGCCCTGAGCTCCCGGCCGACGCGGGCCTCCCCCGCCACCGGCTCGGACCCACGATCAGCCCCCAAGTCGTACCCGAGGTGCTCGCAGACGTACTCGCGCAGGTCGCAACTGGTCCCCCAAGGGCCGACTGGCCCTGCCAGAAAACACACCAAACCAACTTGGTGCAATAAACGAGACGGTCGAGCGAATTTCGGTCGATCAGTTCCCTAATATCGCGGCGTCCGCACCATTGGGGACTCGTTGACATCGGAGGAAACCGCCCTCCAACGCCGACGCCGCCGAGCTAATCGGCCTCATCGGGGATCTCATTCGGTCGCTGATCGAACATACGAGGCATCTTCGGGACCTGGAGGTCACCGAACACTGGGAGGGATCGTCGCAGCTTAAAGCCCTGGACGGCGTGTACAGCACCTGAAGCACCACACGACGAGCGGCAGGCCGAAAAGGGGCCAGGTAACCACGAGCACCTCGCGGCCGAGCGCCAGCACGCCGAGCCCAGCGAAACCAGCGGAGAGAAGCGACCGCGCAGAGGAGTGGCGGTGAACAGGCCTCGCATACTCGCCCCGCATGGGCGGTGAGGGGACCCGCCTGCCTAATGCGCTCCGCGAAAGCCGAATGCCAGCATGGCCGGATCTGACACCTTTTGCCCCCTGCCCTGGGCCCGCCCGATGCGAGACACTTCCTTGTGCACGGAGAGCGAATCCCTGACGTGGACAACGTTTGGAGAACCGATGCCGCATATCGCCCTGGGGAACGACGCGTCCGGAATCATCTCGCTGTTCGCCTACCGGCCCGAGACCGCTCGCCCGATGAGCGAGCTGGCCGAGGTGCTGCTGCGCGGCCCGAGCTCGCTGAGCCGCGGCGAGCGGGAACTGATCGCCTCCTACGTCTCGGCCCTCAACGAGTGCGAGTTCTGCACCACCTCGCACGCGGCGTTCGCCGCCGCCCAGCTCCCCGAGGGCATCGCGCTGGTCGACCAGGTGCGGGCCGACCTCGAGAGCGCACCCGTGTCGGCGAAGCTGAAGGCCCTGCTGAGGGTGGCCGGCGCGGTCCAGCGGAGCGGGCGCGCCGTGCGGCCCGAGGACGTGGCCGCCGCCCGCGCCGAGGGCGCGACCGACGTCGAGGTGCACGACACGGTGCTGATCGCCGCCGCGTTCTGCATGTTCAACCGGTACGTGGACGGCCTGGGCACGACCCTGCCCGACGACCCCGCGGAGTACGCGGCGTCCGCCGACGCGATCGTCAACGGCGGATACCTGGCCATACTCGGCCGCCGAGAGGCACACGCCGAGACGTGAAGTCCGCCGTTGCACCCGCCCGGAAGTAGCCGCCCGCGCCCTCCCGCTCCGCGTCACCCCTCCTGGGTAGACGGGCACCGGGGTTCACCGGCTTTGGCCTGATCATGGACGACCTGCCGGGCATGCGGGCCGATACCGGGTGATCGCAGAGGGCTCCGGCCGGGCCTGATGTGTGACGGTCGAGGGCCGTGGGGGGGGGCGTGGTGCCAGCGTGCTGGAATCTCGCGGGCGCTGAGCTGGTTGGTATAGGTGTGAAGAAGATCGGTTTTCTTTCGTTCGGTCACTGGAGTGACGGCGCGGGCTCGCGGACCCGGTCGGCTGCGGACGCACTGCTGCAGTCGATCGATCTCGCGGTGGCCGCGGAGGAACTCGGCGCGGACGGCGCCTACTTCCGGGTGCACCACTTCGCCAGGCAACTGTCCTCTCCCTTCCCGCTGCTGTCCGCGATCGGTGCGAAGACCTCGCGCATCGAGATCGGCACAGGCGTGATCGACATGCGCTACGAGAACCCGATGTACTTCGCCGAGGACGCCGGCGCGGCCGACCTGATCTCCGGTGGACGGCTGCAGCTCGGCATCAGCCGGGGATCACCGGAACAGGTCATCGACGGGTGGCGCTACTTCGGGTACGAGCCGCCCGAGGGCGACACCGATGCCGACATGGCACGCAAGCACACCGAAGTCCTGCTCACGGTGCTGCGGGGCAGAGGGTTCGCCGAGCCGAATCCGCGGCCGATGTTCCCCAATCCGCCCGGGCTGCTGCGTATCGAGCCGCATTCCGAGGGGCTGCGGGACCGCATCTGGTGGGGCTCGGGCTCCAACGCCACCAGCGTGTGGGCGGCCCAGCTGGGCATGAACCTGCAGAGCTCCACGCTCAAGGACGACGAGACCGGCGAGCCGCTGCACGTCCAGCAGCGCAAGCAGATCGAGGCCTACCGGCAGGCGTGGAAGGAAGCCGGACACCAGCGCGAGCCGCGCGTGTCGGTCAGCCGCAGCATCTTCGCGCTGACCACCGATATGGACCGCGCCTACTTCGGCCGGAACGCCGACTCGGGCGACCACATCGGGATGATCGACGAGAACACCAGGGCCATCTTCGGACGCTCGTACGCGGCCGAACCGGACGTCCTGGTCAAGCAGCTCGCCGACGACGAGGCCATCCAGGCCGCGGACACGCTCCTGCTCACGGTCCCCAACCAGCTCGGTGTGGACTACAACGCCCACGTCCTGGAGAACATCCTGACCCACGTGGCACCCGAACTCGGCTGGCGCTGAGAGCACAGCAAGCCGCGTCCGTCTCGACCTGGAGCCGCGCTCGGTCGACGTCCCCGATGAGCACCCGCCGCTTTCGGCGGCGGTCTTCGATCAACCAACCCACGACAGACAAGCCCAGATCCTGCGGCTCGCTGACACTGCGAGCCGCAGGATCTCGCCGCGCGCGTAGGGGGTGTCCCTATGGGATTCGTCAAGGGTTGGGTCGGCGGGTGGCTCAGGTGACCATCGCGCGGCCGTGGTGCCGGCTGAGCTCTTTCAGCGACGCGATGTCCGGGTTGTCCGAGGATTGCAGCGCTGGTAGATGACCTCCGCCGCGGGTGACCAGGACGATGGCGGTCGCGGTGAATCCCTGCATCAGGGATCGGAGGATCACGTGGTTGGAGCGTGTGTAGCGGTCGATGAGGGTGTCGACGAACACGCTGAAGACGTCGATGTCGATCTCGCACTCGTCCGCGTCCATCGGGCCGAGGCCTGTGGGGAGGTCGGTGAGCGTGGCGAACGACTCTGCCGCTCGCAGGAAGACCTGAGCGACTCCTGTTGCGGGATTCCAGAGGACCCGTTCGCCGATCTGGAAGAACTGGCTCATCGTCCTCCTTGCCGCCGTCATCGCAGCAGCGTGATCAGGTGTCAGTGATCATCGATCCTAGGGTGCCAGGAAGGGCCTGTCGGGCGCCGGATCCAGCGGGTCCTGCGGCTTGGGCTGCGGATCTGTGGTCGGGTCGGTAGGGCTGTTCGGGGTGCCAGACCGGTGTAGGCGGCCAGAAGGCCCGGGGTGGGAAACGCGCATAACGGGAAACCCTACGGGGGTGCGGTACAGTCCAGCGTAAGCGTATTGCCTACTCTTACAAGGGGCATCATGGGCATCAGCACCGAGCGCGACCTCGTCGACTTCCTCGTCACCTACACCCGGGACATGGCCCTGTCAGAGGAGGAACCCGGCGCGATCCTCGACCGCTACTTCGTGCCGGACTTCGAGTACTGCAACGAGGGCCTGGTGATCGACCGGCAGCGGATGATCGACCACGTCCGGCCCGTCCGCAAGAACGTCGACAAGGCGGCCATGGCAGCCGACGAACACACCGGGGTGGAGATCCACCAGGCGCTGGTCCGCGGTGACCAGATAAGCGCACGCTGGACCCTCCGCACCAGAATGCGCAAGGGCAAGACCTTCACCGCAGAGGTCTACATGTTCGGCCGGCTGGCGCCCGACGGCCGGATCCAGCGGATCGATCAGATCAACAGGCCCCTCGACGAGCAGCGGTAATCCACCCGCTCACGAGTACGACCGTGACGCCGAGGCGCTCGCATCCTGACCACCACCGACAGCCTCGACGCGTCCGATGCGCCAACGTTCGATAAGGCTGGCATCTCGGGGAACAGGAGCCCGTGAAGTCACGTAGCTCCTGCAGTCGGCGAGCCGCGAGTCGTTGCCGTCCCCGTGGCGCTGAAGAACGGCGTCCAGTTCGCTGGCACCGCGGTCCTGGGCGCGGCCACGGCCGTCCTCGTCATCGCCGGAGCCTGGCGGTTCAACCACCGGACCCTCGCCCCGCGGAAAGCCGGGCGCGCCAGGTCTCGGTCCCTCGGTCCTCGGCGCTCCTCCCAGCAGCCTTGGCGCACCTCGTCGGCTCGACGTAGTCGACGGCGCGGGTGCCAGGGTGCTCGCCTGGAGGCCGTGTGGAAAGCGCGCTTGGATTCGCGTTAGGGTCGTGGCCGGTGAGCCGGGAAGTCTGGTCGGCATTGCGTCCGCCATTCCCGAAAGAGCCCCGGTATGCCCAACCTCCTGCTCGCCTTCTCCGCCTTGCTGCTGCTGGCGGTCCTGGTGTCCAGCCTCGCGCACCGCACTGTGCTGTCGACGGCGGCGCTGTTCCTGGTCGGAGGGTTCCTCCTCGGTGACGGCGTCACCGGGGTGATCACGCTGCGGCCCGGCGACACGCTGGTGTCCGAGCTGGCGGAGCTGGCGCTGTTCGCGGTCCTGTTCACCGACGGCATGCACGCGGGCTGGCAGGACCTGCGCAGCGCCTGGCGACTGCCCGGACGCGCGCTGGGCTGGGGCCTGCCGCTGACCCTGCTGGTCACCGCCGTGCTCGCGCACTACGTCGTCGGCCTGGGATGGGTGCAGTCACTGCTGATCGCGGCCGTCCTCACCCCGACCGACCCCGTGTTCGCCGCCGCGCTCGTCGGCAACGACAAGGTCCCGCCCCGGCTGCGGCACCTGCTCAACGTCGAGTCGGGCGTCAACGACGGGCTCGTCCTGCCGTTCGTGGTGCTGTTCCTGGCGATCGCCCAGGGCGAGGAGAACCTGCACCTGGGCGAACTCGGCGCCGAACTGGCCGGCGGTCTGGCCATCGGCGTGGCGATCCCCTGGGCGGCGATCATGCTGGTGCGCACCCGGTGGTTCGCGATCTCGCCCAAGTACGAGCCGCTGAACGCCGTCGCGATCGGGCTGCTGGTGCTCGCGACCGCGCAGGCCACGCACGGCAACCTCTTCCTGGCGGCCTTCGCCGCCGGGGTCACCGTCGCGACCGTCGGGCACCGGCACCGGGAGGCGTTCGAGCAGTTCGGCGAGCTGGTCGCCGAACTCCTCAAGCTCGCCGCGCTGCTGGTGTTCGGTGCGCTGCTGTCCCCCGCGTTCCTCGGCGACGTCGGCTGGACGGGCTGGGCCTTCGCCGTGCTGGCGCTGGTGGTCGCCCGGCCGGTGGCGATCTGGGTGTCGTTCCTGCGCTCCGGGCTGACCGCGCGGGAGCAGGCGGCAGTGATGTGGTTCGGCCCGAAGGGCTTCGCCTCGGTCGTCTACGGGCTGCTGGTCCTGGAGTCCGGCATCCCGGCGGGTGAGAAGATCTTCCACCTGGTCGGAGTCACCATCACCCTGTCGATCCTGGCGCACTCCTCCACCGACATCGTCGTCGCCCGCGGCTTCGACGACGAACGCGAAGTACCGGCCTGGTTCGAGCGCACCCGCACCCGGATCAGGCGTCCGGGAGTCTCCGGCAAGGCGCCGGACGAACCCTCGCCACCGTCGAGATCGGAAGATCGTTCCGAGGACCGTCCGCAGTGACCGCGAGGCTGCCCGTCCGCGCGGGCCCGGTCCTCCTTGACCGGGTCCGCGCGGCACCGGGACCGCCCGTCACACCTTGAGGACTCGGATCGACGGGTGGTTCCTGGTGTTCAGGTAGAGCTTCTCCTTCGTGCCGTCCTGCTCCAGTTCGAGGACCAGGCGGTAGCGGTACAGCCCCGGCCGGGCGGTGCTGAGGACGGCCCCCGCCCAGTAGTAGTAGATCGGTGTGTAGGGCGAGCGCATCAGGTCCGGCATCCCGTAGATCTTCAGCTCGGTCATGACGCGACGTTCGGCGACGTCCTCCTCGTCGCCCCGCTCGGTGTCCAGGAACACCAGGTTGTTGATCTTCGGCATCGGCGGCCATGTGCCGTCGGGGCGCTTGTGCATCTCGATCGGGCGGATGATCCAGTTGATCACCTGCCCCTGCTTGCAGATCGTCTCGAGGTGGTCGGTGCCCTGCCCGACCCCGCCGACGCTGTTGTCCATCATGTAGAGCGCGTCGTCGAGGGAGCCGGTCCGGGCGGCGCGCTCCATGTTCACCAGGGTGACGACGTTGAGCTGGACGGAGTTGAGCTGACCGCGGGCCTCGGTGGTCATCGGTGCCCCCTTCCGGTGGCACTCTGGCCGACCAGGGCCGGCGTCGATATGGCGTACGGCTCCGTGACGGTGCCGAGCCGGAACTTCAGCCGGTACGAGACGGGCTCGGCGACATGCCGCTTCACCGTCGCGGTCCAGTAGGTGATGTCGGTGTTGGGGTAGACCTTCCGCTCGGGCGCGCAGAACTTCTCGTCGATCACGATGCCGTCGAGGGCGGCGTAGGTCTCGCACTCCAGGACGACGACGTTCCAGATGATCCGGTCGCCGGAGCGCACCCGGGTGCGCAGGTCCACCGTGCCGAAGCCGGTCGACCCCTCGGCCTTGTTGGTGTCGTACAGGTACAGGTTCCCCTCCAGGGTTCCGGAGGCGAGGGCCGCGACCGGGTCGATCACCGCCGTGATCGACACGGGCCGGGACTCGGGTGGTCTGGCCTTGCTGGGCATCGGCTTCTCCGTTCGGTGCGGGACTCGGGGGGATGCGGGCTCAGGGCATCGGCAGCGCGCCGAGGCCCGCCCCGGTGAAGGCGTTGCGCTTGGGATCGCTGATGACCTTGATGGCGGAGTCGCAGGTGAAGTCGACCGGCTCCCAGGACGGCTCGTCGTTGCGCCAGACCAGCTCGTGCAACTGGATGTGCATCGTGTAGCGGTACGTCCCGGGACGGGCCGTGTCGACCGAGGCCGCCCAGTACCAGCCGTCCGACACCATGTCCGGCGAGCCGTACTGGGCGGGATACATGACCTTCTCGTCCACGGCCTGGCCGGTGATGTCGGTGATCACGGGGTTGGGGTGGTTGTAGGCCTGCCCCTCGCCGGTGACGACGTTCCCGGTGACGTCCAGGACCTTGCCGACGGCCGGGGCTCGGCCCCCGCGCGGCCTGCGGGCGCGGGCGCCCACGCGGCGACGCAGGCCCTCCAGTTCGGCAGCCGTGTCGACGGACGGGTCCCCGGCCCGGTCGGCGACACCCGCGATCTCCTCCAGCGCCTCCTGGTCGGTGGCCTGCGCCCGGTCGGCGTGGTAGCTGCGGGGGACGGTCGGAGGGATGGAGCCGAGACTGGCGGGCAGCCAGTTCAGCACCTGCTCGGTGGCCTGCGACCCGTCCGCCCAGTACGTGCCGGGGCAGATGGTCACCAGGTCCGGTGTGCCCTGTCCGGTCGAGCCGAGGAAGGCCATGTTGTCGAAGAGGTAGACGTTGCCGGTGAGCGTTCCGGCCTGGAGCGCGTTGGCGATGTCGACGAGAACGATGATCCCTTGCTGCTGCGCCATGGATGCGCCTTTCGGGTCGCTGGTGGGGTCACGCGCACATCAGCGCGGGCGAGTCGAGATGCAGGACGCTGTGGCGGCCCTCGTGCATCTGCACTTCCAGCCGGTAGTGGTAGGGGACGCCGCGGGTGAGGTGGGCCGGGACGACGCCCTCCCACACCTTCAGGTCGAGGTTCTCGTGGCCGCCGGACGGCGCCTCCCAGACCGGTGCCCGCGCCGGGGCGGCTCCGCCGGGGGGCAGGAAGGTGATGGCGGAGATCTCGGCGGTCGTCTGGACGTCGATCGCGATCGCGGTCCACTGGACGACCTGCCCGGGCACGACGATCGTGCACAGGTCGACGGTGCCCTGGCCGTGGCTTTCGAAGTCTCCGTCGTCCACCAGGGAGAGGTTGCCGTTGTGCAGCGTCCCGTCCGACAGGGCTCCGACGGCGTCCACGAGCACGACGATGTTGACGTGGGGTTTCACTGGCACTCCTGTTCTGGTCGGTCGCCGTCCCTCAGCCCCGGTCGCGCACGAGGGGAACCTTGCCGACGGCCGTCCGTTCGATCTCGGGCGAGGACCGGGGCACGAACGCGAGCTGGAAGCGGTAGCCGGTCCGCTCGACCGCCTCCGGGGTGGCCTCCCGGTCGTTGAACAGCGACAGGGAGCGGAGAAGCGCACCGACGAAGACCTGGTGGACGCCGGCCGGGCCGAGCGCGGCCGACAGCGCGCAGGTGTGGCCGTCGGCGTCGTCGACCGCGGCGAGCAGCGTGATGGTCTTGTGCTCGCGGTTGTTCACGAACTGGATCTCGTGCGCGGCGGCGTCCAGGTCCATGCCGGTCGTCTCGCGCAGCCGGTCGCGGAGCGCGGCGTAGGCGATCGCCGCCGAGTACTGGCTGTCGTTGATGTGCAGCACGTCGGCGGTGCGGCCGGCGAACTCGAACCGGCCGGTCTTCAGGCCGGGCCCGTCGAGGGCGGGGCGGCGGATCATCCGGTCGCCGAGCTTGAGCCGCAGCAGCGGCGCCTCGTGCGCGTGCAGCCGGGTGACGACGAGCTCGCCCTCCTCGCCCTCGGCGACCGCGCGGCCCTGGTCGTCGACGACCTCCACGAGGTGCAGGCCGGGCACCGCGGCCAGCCAGGGCGAGTCGTCGCTCAACTGGAGACCGACGGTCTCGGCCTGGGTGGCGGCGAAGTAGCTGAGGATCGCGACGTTCGGGAAGACCGCGCGCAGCTCGGCGCGCTTGCGGTGCGGCAGCACGCCGCTGCCGTACAGCGCGACGCGGAAGCTCTCCCGCGCCTGGGGGCTCAGTCCGGCGCCGAGGTCGCTGAGGATCGCGATGCCCGCCGAGATGCCCATCATGGCCTTGGGCCCGGGGTAGGAGAACATGTGCTCCAGCACGGGACCCGTGACGGGACCGGCGCCGATGTAGTTGACGCCCGGGACCTGCTGCAGGACGCCGCCGACCATGGTCCCGCTGCTCCACATCTGGTAGTCGGCGAGGTTCGTGAACAGCCATTTGGGGTCGCCGCCGGCCAGGTGGTCGCGGAGCTGGTAGGTGCCCATGAAGGCGCCGGCGATGCGGTAGGTGTCGTGCAGCTCCCGCAGCGAGTAGACGATCTCCAGCGGCAGCCCGTCACTGGTGCCGCCGCTGGCGACCACCTCGAACCCGCCGTGCGCGAGCGGCACCACCATTCCGGCGCGGGCGCCCGTGAACATGTCGCGTTGGACGGTCTTGTCGGACAGCGGCACCCGTTCCCATTCTTCGAAGGTGGCGGGCGGACCGGTGATGCCGGAGGCCGTCAGCCGCTCCCGCCACAGCGGGTTGAGCAGCGCCGTATTGATCATCTGGCCGAGGCGGCGCAGGACCAGAGCGTCCTGGACATCGTGCGGAGTCTCGGCGTAGGGGACGCCGCAGAGCCGCTCGCACTCGCGCAACTTGCTCGCGAAGGAGGGCAGCGCCGGGACGGCGTCCACCGACCACGGCCGCATCTCCTCCTCGGGGATCAGCCGCGCGGCCAGTTCCGGGCCGTCCACGGGTGACCGGCCGACCGGCGTGAGAATCGTCGAGGTCATGTCGCGCTCCTGTTCGTCACGGGGGGTTCGTCATTCGGGGAGATCACCACGGAGCAGCCGCTCACCGGTGCTCCTGATCTCGGCGAGGAGCATTCGGAAATGCTCCGCGCTGATCTCGTGGTTCATGAAGACGATGCGCAGTGCCGCGGTTCCCTGCACGTCCACCTTGGAGATGAAGAACCGTCCGGCGAGCCTTACCTGTTTCCTGATTCGCAGTTGCAGGCGGTGGACACGGTCGGCGGCGACGCCTTCCGGCCGGTAACGGAAACAGAGAATGTTGGCTTCCGGCTCGTGCAGCACCTCGAAATCGGGTTCGTCGAGCAGGATGCGGTGCGCCTCGTACGCCGTCCGGCACAACTGCTCGATCTTCTCGGCGAAGAGGGCGCGCCCGTACACCGCCCACAGCGCCCACAACGGCATGATCATTGGCCGTTTCGTGCACTCGAGATTCTTGTCGCCGCTGTCGAACGCGCAGTGCGCGTCGGGCTCCTCGTCGAGGACGTAGCTGGCGGCACGGCGGCCGAACGCCTCGGGGGCGTCCCCCGCGTCGCGGTAGAACAGCATGGTGCAGGGCGCGGGGACGAACATCAGCTTGTGCGCGTCCCAGGTCAGCGAGTCGGCCTTCTCGATACCGCGCAGTTTGTGCCGCAGCACGTCCGACACGAGCAGGCTCGCGCCGTGCGCCCCGTCGACATGCAGCCAGATACGGCCTTCGGCGGCGATACCGGCCAGTTCGTCGATCGGGTCGAAGGCGCCGAGCGCGGTGGTGCCCGCGGACGCCACCAGGCAGAAGACCTCCAGGCCACGGCGCTCGGCGGCGGCGAGCACCGCGGGCACCCGGCGCACGGCGATGCGTCCTCGCGCGTCCACCGGCAGCCGGACGATCCGTTTCTCGCCGATGCCGAGGACGCCGGCCGCGCGGGTCACGCTGTAGTGCACCTCTTCGCTGACCGCGATGGCGGGCAGGCCGCGACCGCCATGCTCGCCGGACGCCCAGATGCCGGGATAGGCGCGGTTCCTGGCGGCCAGCAGCGCGGTGAGATTGGCCAGCGACCCCCCGGACGTGGTGACCATCGCGAAGGAGCCCGGGTCCCAGCCGATGAACCGGTTGAGCTCCTCGGCCATGATCCGTTCGGCCGTGATCGGCAGCTGCCCCGCCTCGTAGTAGGACGAGGGCTGGTTGACGACCGAGCCGACGAAGTCGATGACGCCGGCCAGCGGGACGGTGCCGGAGAACTGCCGTCCCATGTATCCGGGCGAGTGCACCTGGATGCCGGTGCGGAGATAGAGGTCGACGATCGCCGCCAGCCGTTTCTCGTCGAAGGCGGCGATGCCCTCGCGCTCGACGGTCATCAACGCCCGCGCCGCCTGCGCCAGGACGTCCGGATCCGCGAGGTCCAGGCCCCGGACGGACCGGTCCGCCAGATGCGATTCCAGGCGCGCGGCGACCGTTTCGGAATTTCTCCGAAAGAGGACCGGATCAAATGCGGCGAATAACGAGTCCCCTGGCGCCGCCCGTCGCGAGATAGACGGCGAGCATTCTTCCGACACGTCGGCCACGCCTAGCCTTTCATTTCTCTGACTGCTCCGAAAACTCACCCGACCCGGGCGAGTTTAGGCAGGATCCAACAAAACCAACAAGGGCATGCACTGCTAACCATCGGGACACCGCATGCTATGACCACTCAGAAACGCAATTAAATCCAGTTGACGACTTTTGTCTAATATCAAGCCATTTTTGGCTTATCGTCGAACCGCATACGCGCCCAGGCCCGACAAAAGCGCCACTCGCCGGCGGGTCAGCCGACGTGCGCGGACCTGCACGGTCGCCCCCACCGGGGGTGCGCGCAAAAACCCCTCTCAGGGGCTGGACCGGCACTGAGTTCACCGACCCGCCGCAGATCGGTGGAGGCATTACGAAGCGCGTGCACAGTGTCAGGCGCGCATTGCTGTCGGATGCCGCGAGCACTGAGCCCGCCCCAAGAACGCACGCCAGGAAGCTGATCAAAGGTGCCGAAGGCGTCCCGCCCTCGAGTCCCGTGGCCGGGCGGCGCTATGACGTGGTCGAGGGTTGGATCAGCTGCGGGGGCCTGAGCGTGCAGAGCCGCCGGGGTGACAGCGCGGGTGTTGCCGGAGTTGCGCTTCGCCACTACCGACGGCACCGGGACGGCAGGTGCATTCGCGTGACGCCGGGCATCGTTCCGAGACCTTTTTCGGGCAGGCCGCTAGGTAGATGAAGGCCGACGCCGTCGGGCGTAGGCCCGTGCCGCCCGGACCCGATCTCCGCAGCGCACTGAGCACCAGAGACGGGCTCCATGGGTGCGCACGAGGAACCGAGAGCAGGGTTCGGCAGCGCACGCAGCAAGTTTGGGCACATCTGAACCCGTGAGGAGGTCGGCGGCGTCGGCGGCCAATTCGGCGAGAATGTGGTCGGTGGCCTGGTCCAGCGGATGGAGCCGGCGCCGATACAAGCCCTGTTCGGAACTCCAGGCCAGCAGTTGCGCGCGCGGCACCGCGGTCAAAGCGTCGTTGACCACGGTCAATGCATGCTGAGGCGCGGGCTCCTTCTGCGTCAGAGCAGTGAGCAACTCGCGGATGCTGTGCCGCAACGTGCGCAGGCGCGCCGTGCAGGGGTCACCGAGCGCCAGCCCGGAATCGATCAGATCACGCTCGACGAGCCAGGCCGTCGCGAGCTCCCGATCACCGATCATGTCGGTCGTGCCGGCGGGGGTGACCAGCCAGGTATTCGCCAGTGCCAGCGCCGGACGTCCGTCATCGCCCGGAGCAGGGGGCAGGAGGTGTCGTGAGGCCGCAGCGTCCGTTGGACTCATCTTCTCATGTTAACTGCTTGGTTCTTCCGTGACGTCATGCTAGTGTCCTCACGGAGAAATCCATTAATAACGTGAGGAGTGTTCATGTCGGATTCTCGCGCCGGCGCCGCCCGCGTTCGGGTCTTCGGCGGGCCCACCGCTCTCATCGAGATCGGCGGGCTGCGCATCCTGACCGATCCCACGTTCGACGAGCCGGGCGACTACGAGGTGGGCCCCGGCATGTTCCTCAGCAAGACGGCATCAGCCGCCGTCCAGGCGAGCGAGATCGGTCACCTGGACGCCGTACTGCTCTCGCACGACGAGCACCCCGACAACCTCGATCACGCCGGACGGGCCCTGCTGCCGAACGTTCCCGTGGTCTACACCACCGAGAGCGGCGCGCGGCGCCTCGGCGGCAACGCGCTCGGCCTGGCGCCGTGGGACGCTCACGAACTCCCCCGCCCCGACGGCGGCCGGCTCACCGTCACCGGCGTCCCGGCGCGCCACGGGCCCGAGGGCTGCGAACCCGTCACCGGCGACGTGATCGGCTTCGTGCTCTCCGCACCCGATCTTCCCAGCGTCTACGTCAGCGGCGACAACGCCTCGCTGGGACTCGTCCAGGAGATCGCCGACCGGTTGGGCCCCGTGGACACAGCGGTGATCTTCGCGGGCGCCGTCCGCACGCCTCTCCTCGACCAAGCTCTGCTCACGCTGAACAGCGAGCAGGCAGCCACCGCAGCCGCGATGCTAGGTGCGCGACGGATCGTCCCAGCGCACGTCGACAGCTGGTCCCACTTCACCGAAGGCCCCGACGACATCCTGGCCGCGTTCACCGCCGCGGGCCTGGCCGAGCGCCTCTACCTGGACTGAGCGAAGGACGCAGCCTTTCGTTGCGAGACGTGGGCTTTTCGCTGCTCCTGATACACCGACGACAGCGTGGAGCTCGGCAAGGGCCTCGACATTCGCACGCCAGGCCGCATGAGCGGCGCGTCGCCGGTCCGCTCCGCGCCCACATCACCAACGGTCGGCTTCCTGGCCGTGTCAGTGGCTCATGGTGTCTTCAGCAACGCGCGGGGTCGGGCTCGTCGGCCGTGACCGTTGTGTGCTCCTGGTCAGCCACAGGCCCGTGAACACGGCTGTGGCCAAAGTGACGACGCCGGCCACCACGAAGGCGCTGTTGAGTCCGTCCTCAAGGGAGGCGCCACCGGATTCCCGGGTGCGGACGACGGCTCCGAGCACCGCCACGCCGAGGACCGCGCCGATCTGCCGGGTGGTGCTGCTGACACCCGACGCCAGACCGCCCTCCTGCGGACTGACCGACTGGATGGCGGCGCCGGTCAGCGGGGACATGGTCAGGGCGAACCCGATACCGACGACGGCCAGCCGCCACCAGACGTTCGTGTAGCCGGTGTCGGCGTGCACGAAACCCAGGGCCAGCAGTCCCAGCCCGGCCAGGATCAGGCCGAAGGTGACCATGATCCGGAAGCCGTACCGGGCGGCGAACCGGCCCGCGAACGGGCTGATGACGACCATCGCGAGCGTGGCGGGCAGGGTCTGCACCCCGGCTCGCAGGATCGAGCTGCCCTGGACGTAGACGAAGAACTGGGAGAAGAAGAACGACGAGCCCATGAGCGCGAAACCGACCACGATCATCGCCGTGTTGGAGACCGTGAACAGCCGTTGCCGGAAGAGGCGCAATGGCAGCATCGGCGCCGATACCCGTCCTTCGACGACCACGAAGACGGCGAGGAGCACGGCCGCTGCGGCGAAGCTGCTCAGGATCACAGGCGAGGTCCAGCCACGGGCGCCGCCCTCGATCAGCCCGTAGGTGAGCGCCCCCACGCCCAGGACGGACAGGACCGTTCCCGGGACGTCGATCGAGGGCGCGTTCGGGTTGCGGGACTCGTCCAGCACGCGCAGCCCGGCGACCAGCAGGACCGCGCCGACGGGCACGTTGACGAGGAAGATGGCGGGCCAGCCGAAGGCCTCCACCAGAACACCACCGGCCAGTGGGCCGGCGGCCAGACCGATTCCGCTGAATCCGGCCCACAGCCCGATCGCCCTGACCCGCTCCTGCGGAACCGGATACGCGGCGGCGAGCAGGGTCAGCGAGGCGGGGCTCAGCGCCGCGGCCCCGATGCCCTGCAGAACCCGCCCGACGACCAGCCAGCCGAGCGAGGGCGCCGCGGAGCACACGACGGACGCGGCGGTGAACACCACGACGCCGGCCAGGTACATCCTCTTGCGGCCGAAGCGGTCGGCGAAGACGCCGCCGGACAGCAACAGCATGGCGACCAGCAGCACATAGGCGTCGACGATCCATTGCAGCCCGGTCAACTCGATGTGCAGCCGCTGCTGCATGTCGGGCAGCGCCGCCCCGACGATCGTGTTGTCGAGCAGCACCATGAACTGCCCCAGGCAGGTCACCGTGAGCAACGCCGCCCTGTTCGGCACGGCCACCGGCGGTGCAGACTTCATCGTTCCTCCTAAAGCAGCTCTTAACTGCTTTAGGAGAGAGTAGACGGCAGGCGTCATTAACGCAACCACGAGCTGCGCTAAGGTGAGGGCATGGAAGAGCGACGACCGGTCCGGCGGCCCGGCGGGCGCAGCGCCCGTGTCCGGGCGGCGGTGCACCAGGCCGTGACGGACCTGGTCGGCGAGCGCGGCTACGGCGAGTTCACGGTCGGCGACGTCGCGGCCCGCGCGGGCGTGGCCGATACCAGCATCTACCGCCGGTGGGGCACCCTGGAAGCCCTGCTCACCGACGTGGTCCTCACGCGCCTGAACGCGCAGTCGCCGATGCCCGACACCGGAAGTCTGGCCGGTGACCTGCACGCCTACGCGGCTCAGGTGGCGCGCGAGATCACGGGACCCGACGGTCTGGCGGTGCTGCGCCTGACCGTCGCCCTGTCGAACAGGGGCGAACAGGGTTTGCGGGCGCGTGACGACTTTCTCGCCGAACGCACCCGGTTCATGCAGGCCATGCTCGACCGCGCCGGCGAACGGGGCGAGAATCCACCCGACGTGCTGGGCGTGCTCGACCACATCATGGCCCCGATGTACATCCGCGTCCTGTTCGGCGCGGGCCCGCTCACCCCGGACTACATCGCCGGGCTGGTCGACCGATTGCTGGCGCAGCCCTGATCTACGCGGATCACCACCACAAAGAGCCCAGGCGGGTGAGTGTCGGGGGCCGCGGGGCGGCACGCATCAGGACCTACCAGTCCTCCTCCTCGCCGCCGCGCATGTGACGCCACTGCTCGACGGCCTCCCGCGCACCGCGTGCCAGCTCGGCGTAGTGCGCCGGGCATTCCCACAGTTCGCGGGCCGAGAGCTCGACGGGCACCGGAGTGTCCGGGTAGTCCTCGGGCGCGTACAGATGCACCACCGCCTCGTACCGGGAGTCCACGTGCGTGGTCGCGGACCAGGGGTGCTGGGGGTGCTCGCACGAGGCGTCCGGGTCGATGGTGTCCAGGGCCGCGACCAGTTCGCGGGTGTAGGAGGGAGGCAGACCTTCGTAGGTCTGGGCGATGCCCATCCACAGGGACAGGAACAGGCCGATCCGTTCCTCGTCGCGCACCTGCCCGGCCAGCCAGCGGCGGGCGGACCACAGTGCGACGGGGCCGGTGTTGGCCTCCCAGGAACGCCGGATGGCCTCCTGCAGGGCGACGATGTCGATCCCGCCGCCGTCCCGGAGGAACCGCGCGTCGAGGTGGGAGACGTCCACACTGCCGAAGAGCTCCTCGTGGGCCTCGCGCATGCGGACGGTGGCCCCGTCGGCGAGGCCGGCGAGGAACGCCTCGCAGTCGAACGCCGCCAGCTCCTCGCCCTCCAGCCCGTACTCCTCGGCGAACACGGCACGGCCGGCCTCGGACAGCATGCTCACCCCGGCCTCGACGCCGTACTCGTCGTCCACGTCCGTGGGGTGGGCTCCGTCCGGGCAGGTGCAGGACGCCGGGTCGAGCGTGGCCCGCACCCCTTTCAGGGCCTGCGTGTACGACGCGAAGAGGGACTTGCTGAAGACGCGTGCGGCGACATACCAGCACGTGGTGTGGAGCAGGATTGTGTACCCGGTCCGTTCCCGGCGCCCCTGCGGAGTGCCGATGCGGGCGAGCGCGTCCGCCGCGTCGTCGGCGAGCAGACCAAGGGTCGCCGACGGACTCCCGTGGGGGTAGTCGCTGACGATCCCGCAGAGGTCGGAGATCAGTTCTTTGTGGTCGTCGGACAGGGCGGGGGTCACTTCAGTCACGTCAGTAATCGACGACGCAGTGGGCCGGCCGGTTCCCCACGGCGTCGTGGTGGGGGACGTAGTCGGCCCGGGCCTCAGGTGTCTGGGCGATACGGGGGTATCCGGTCTGGGCGGCGGAGGTCAGTCGGCCGCCACGGGGAGCAGGGAGTAGAGGGTCAGGCCCTGGTAGTCGTCTCCGCCTGACACCTCGAAGTTGCCCTGGAAGACGAACTCGCCGTGCACGAAATTGAGCCCTCTCCAGGGGCGCTCGTCATTGCCGATGTTCACGTGGTAGGCGGTGCAACGTCCGATTTCGGGCTTCTCGTTCTCGGGAAGGCCGCCCTCGCAGGTGGACCAGACCTGGAAGATGACGTTGTCGTGTTCGGCGCCGCTCGTGTCGATGGCGGCGCCCTTCCCGTCGGTGATCTTGAGGTCCATGTTGAGGCCGACCTTGAGCCGCACCTTGCGGCCGATGTTGTTCTTCAGGAACGAGCCGAAGCCGGAGCGGCCCTCGCTCAGATCGGAGACCGACCCCTCGAACGACGGCCGGGAGGCGGCCGTCACCGTCGCGCCGGCGGCGGGGCGGCCGGTGGGCGGCCGGTCACTGTTGTCGCCGTCCCCGCTGTCGAGGTAGCGGAAAGCGACCGCCGATCCCAGGACCAGGACGGCGGCCGCGGCACCGGCGATGACGCCTGTGCGGCGTAGCCTTCTCGTTCTCCCGTGGCCGTGCGGTACCAGCCCCTGCCGCACCGCTGTTGCCACGTCCGCCGGAACTGGCTGCGCTGCCAGCGCGGTGATGTGCTGGTACGCGGAGTCACTGGCGAACCCATCCTGCAGACCGCGTGGGGCGGCGGGGCGGTCGCCGGTATCGGCTTTGCCCGTTCGCGCAGGTGCCCCGCATGCCGCGGCCAGTTCTTGTGCGGTTGGACGATCAGCGGGGTCCTTGGCCATCGCCGCCGCCAGCGGTGCCGCCAGCTCGGCGGGCAGCCCGGCCAGGTCGGGTTCGTCGTTGATGGTGCGCAGCAGCACCGCCTCGACCGGACCTGCGCCGAACGGCGGACGGCCCGTGGCGGCGTAGGCGATCGTCACCCCGAGGGAGAACACATCGGCGGGCGGCCCGAACGCCTGCTCGCGCAGCACTTCGGGCGCGACATAGCCGGGGGTGCCGTTCCAGCCCCCGGTGCGGGTGATCTGCGTCTGGTCCTCGCCCCGCGCGATCCCGAAGTCGATCAGTTTGGGGGCGTCCGGGGCCAGCACCACATTGGAGGGTTTGAGGTCGCGGTGCTCCACACCCTGGGCGTGCACCTCGGCCAGCCCCGTGGCCAGCGCGGCCAGCAGCCGCACACAGGTGCCGACGGGAGGCGGGCCGTACCGCTGCACGGCCTGGCGCAGCGTCGGGCCGGGCACGTACTCGGTGGCCAGCCAGAACGGCTCCTCCATCAGGCCAGAGGCGACCATCGCCGCCGCGTACCGGGTGCGCACCCGCGCCACGGTCTGCGCCTCCCGCCGGAACCGCGCCAGCACCTGCGGATCGTCCAACCCCTCGCGCACGACCTTCAACGCGATGTGGCGGCCCCCTCCGGCCAGCGCCAGGTAGACCAGCCCCATCCCGCCCTCGCCCAACCGGCCGAGCAGCGGATAGCCGCCGATCGCGACCGGATCAGCCGGACGCAGTGGCTGCACGGTGCACCCCCGCCCACAACAAGATCATGGCGCGCATGATCGCAGTCCCGTCGGCCACGTGTCATTCCGGTTTCTCGAACCGGCGATCGAAGCGCGCGGAGGACTGGAACACCTGGCGGCCATGGCACGGGACGTCTGACGGCAAGCACCCGCACGCGTGGCCACGGCGGCTATTAGTAGGGTCGTCCCTCGGTGGCCGGTCGCTCTGGCCACTGCGGGACCGGCGTAGGAAGCCGCGCGTCCGCCAGAAGAGCATCGCAGCGGAGGCGGCGACGAAGACGAATGCTGGCTGTTCACGGTTCATCTCCGCTCAGGATCCGCCTCCATGGCAGCCGGATTGCCCGGCGAGGAGCGACTGCCCAGCGGAGTGCTCGTCGGCTCCCGACACGAAGCCCTCGACCGCGCAGGAGCCTTCACCTCGCACCCCTCTCGCACCGGTGATCCGGGTGCCGGCAGGACTCGTCGTCCTCGTCGGCCCACCAGCCTCGGGCAAGACCAGCTTCGTCCAGGCCCTGATCGCGCGCCGGCAGATCGACGCGGAGGCCGTGGTGTCCAGCGACGAGATCCGCGCGGAGCTTTTCGGCGGCTCACCTGCGGAAGCGGGATCCGACGCGGCGGACGCAGCGATCTTCGAGGAACGTGACCGCAGGATCGTCGCCAGGCTCGCCACGGGCCGCACCGCGGTCGCCGAGTCGACGAACGTCACGCCGCGGGCACGCGCGCGACTCATCGCCATGGCCAGGCGTTTCGACGCACCGGTGACCATGCTGCGGTTCGATCCGGACGTCACCGAACTCCTGCAGCAGTACACCGAGCGCGGCCGCACGGATCTCACCGCCGCGCAGATCCGCGCCTACGCCGCCGTCATGGCCCGGGATGCCGGGGCTGGCCAGCTCCGCTCCGAAGGCGCGGCCACCGTCCACGATGTTCCCGGACGTCGCCAAGGGAGCACGCCCGTTCAAGCCGCCGCACTCTTTTCCTTCGCCTGACCCCGGCCGCAGGACGCAGGCTTCTCGGATCTCCTAATCCCCTGCCAGTCGGATAGGCGGTGCGGCAAAGAGCGAGACCCACGCCTCTGGGCGGCAAGCGTGGGTTGCAGCCGACGGTTCCACTAACTCTTCGCGGTCCTTCCTGGGTAGGGGATGAGCATGGACGACCTGACACCCGGGGAGGCCGGTCCCCAAATAGGCGGGCTGGGGGTGGCGGAGGTGGCGCGTCGGCTGGGCGTGGCGCCTTCCACGCTGCGCGTCTGGGATCGCCAGTACGGCGTGGGCCCGACGGGCGGCGGCCCTGGCAGGCATCACCGCTATACCCAGGCCGACGTCGCCCGGCTGGAGACCATGCAGCAGATGATCTCCGCAGGAGCGCCTCCGGCGGAGGCCGCTGAGGCGGTCCTGCACACGCCGCACGGGCAGGACCAGGGGCCGCAGAGCCACAGTGCCGCCGACAGCCACAAAGAGCTTGAGATCTCTGCCGCCGAGCATGCCGAATCGCAGGTCACGCGGATCAGGAACCTCGCGGATGCGGCGATGGCGCTGGACGAGCTTGTGATGACCGGCATCCTGGAATCGGCTCTGCGACACGAGGGCGTCACTGCGACATGGGAGCAGGTGATCGTACCGCTGCTCGTCGACCTCGGACGCAAGCATGCGGCCACTGGCGAGTACGTGGAAGTGGAGCATCTACTGTCGGCCGTGGTATCGCGCTGTCTACTTGCGGTGACGTCGCCTCAGACGCAGTTTCCAGCCGGGCGGATTCGTAGTCCCGTGGTGCTGGCATGCGCCCCAGAAGAGGAGCACGCCCTGCCGGTCCTCGTGCTGGCCGCCGCCTTGGCCGAGATCGGCGCGGCGAGACTCATGCTGGGTGCGCGAGTGCCGGCATCGGCCCTGGCAGCCGCGGTAGCCCGTACCGGGGCGCACACGGTGTTCGTGTGGTCGCAGACCTCCGAGACCGGTGACCCGTCCTGGCTCACAGACCTGCGCACCACGCATCCTGCGCTCCAGGTGGTGGTCGGAGGCCCGGGCTGGGACCGTGACCGTCTCCCACCCGAGGTGCCCTTCACATCATCGGTGTCCGCAGCACTCGGGGCGTTGCTTGCAGCAGGCACCACTGACCGCTGAAGGCCCACCCACTGATCCAGCGTTCATAACGCGAGTCCGCGTCACTTACGAGCGACGCAGCCCACTTCACCGCGCTTTCCGGATTGCCTACGCCATATCTCCCCGGCAGTACCGTCGCCAAGTCCTCGATGAAGGCGAAAGAGCGCATTGAGTCAGAATGCCTCTTCAATGGGCGGCTGGAGCGGATCGCGCTGGCGCGTACTTCTGGTCGGCCGCCACTGCACGCGGTGCCGGACTGAGGTCCCCGCTCTCCGGTTTCAGGGCCCTAAGGCCCTGAAACGCGAACGAGTCGGCTCGCTAACTTCGCTGATTGTCAACGACGGGACTGAATCGCTCAGTAGATGTGCCCGTCCCCCAGAAAGGGTTCAGCCATGAAACGGAAGAACGCACTCGTCGCGGCGGGCGCCCTGGGCGTCGCCCTGGCCGGCGGAGCGGTGGTCTCCGGCCTCACCATCGAGTCGACGTCATCGCCGAAGCCCGCGGCGCGCGTCGCGGACACGGGGTCGGTCGCGGCCGCCGGAGGCCAGGCCGCCGCGACAACGATCAAGAAGACGGACTACGGCCCCTGGAGCGGCCACTTCGCCAACCAGAGTCTGCAGTGCCGCACCTACGCCAGCGCCGGTACCGTCGGAGGCCGCGTCTGGCACTACGGCAAGATCGAGTGCAACAAGAAGACCGCGATCATCGACGTGGTGTCCGGCGTGAACCCGGGCAAGCCAGCCATCGCCCAGCATCTGTGCCGGGACGTCCAGTCCTGCTCGGTCAAGGGGTGGGTGAACAACCCCTCCGGCAACCAGAACTGGTCCGTCACCACCACGGGAAGCGTCGGAGTCCTCCTGTTCAGCGGCGAACGGCTCTCCGCCCACGTCGCCTTCCGCGCCTGACCCCGCTGGCACATGGCCTGAATGACAGGTCAGGGCAGGCCCCTTCTCTTCGGCACTGAGAGCCGAACCTCCGTCGAGACACCGGCACGCGCGGGGCGGCACATGTTCGCCACCCCGCGCGTTGCCAGATGAGGCGACGTGCAGCGCAACAGCACTGTCGCACCGCCCTCATACTGGGCACCGTCCGCGCCCACCAACTGCGGTTCCGCGACGACCCGGCCAGCGCCGGCTGGCTACAGCAGGAGAGCCATCGCGTACTCGTCGCGCGGAATCCCATCCACGATCACTGCGTGCTTGCGTACGCCCTCGATCGTGAACCCCAGCCGCTGGTACAGCCGGTGCGCCGGGTTCTCGACGGCGACGTTCAACTGCAGCCGGGTCAGGCCCCGTTCGGGGGCTTCGTGATTGATGAGCGTGTGCAGCAGGCCCGTCCCGATTCCTTGTCCTCGGTGTGAGGGCAGCACTCCGAGCACGAGATGCCCGCAGTGCGCGACCCGCTGGAACCGCCCGACGGCAACGCGCAGCGTGCCAAGCAGCGGGTTACGGCCGGCCACGACCTCGAACGACCGGTCCTCCAAGGGGGCAGCCCTCTCGCCGGGTTCCGCGAGCATGTACTCGGCGTCACTCTCGACCTTCCGCCACAGTTCCGCCACGGCTGGCCGCTCCGTGGCGTCCGCGACACGATAGATAACGTCGGCCATGCGGACCCCCGGTTGACGCTCGCTCAGACGGCTTGGCCGCTGGCAGTACGGCTTCGACCTCGACAGATCCTCATCGTGCCAGGCCACCGGCGGGCCGCCCGGGTGTTTCGCATGTCGGCCCGCGCGCTGGGCCCGGCTGGCCGAGGCCGCCCGGGTGCCCTCCTCCAGCGACGCTCACTCGGCGTCGTGGGCAAGCAGGGCGATCTGGACGCGGTTGTTCAGGTCGAGCTTGCGCATGATGCGTGACACGTACGACTTGACGGTGGTGACGCTCATGTACAGCTCGGCGGCGGCTTCGGCGTTGGACAGCCCGCGGCCGACGGCCTCTGCCACCCGGCGCTCGCTGTCGGTGAGGCAGGCGAGCCGGGTGCGGGCGACCGTGCGGGTCTGGTGATCCCGGCCGGTGACATGGGTGATGAGCTTGCGGGTGACCGACGGGGAGAGCATGGGCTCGCCGGCGGCCACCCGGCGGATCGCGGTCACGATCTCGGCCGGTGGGGTGTCCTTGAGCAGGAACCCTCCGGCGCCCGCGCGCAGGGCATGCAGAACGTGCTCGTCGGTGTCGAAGGTGGTCAGGACGATGACCTCGGGGGCGTCGGCGGCGGCGCGCAGCAGGCGGGTCGCCGTCAGGCCGTCGGTCCCCGGCATCCGGATGTCCATGAGAACGACGTCGGCGCGGGCGGCACGCACCGCCGCGGGCACCGCGGAGCCGTCGGCGGCCTCGCCGGCGATCTCGATCCCCTCGACGCCGCCGAGCATGGTGGCCAGGCCCGCCCGCACCAGCCATTCGTCGTCGACCAGCAGCACCCTGATCGGTTCCGGCATCACGCCTCCCATGGCAGCCACGCGCGCAGCAGGTGGGCGTCCGCCACCGGGCCATGCTCCAGCCGCCCGCCGGCCAGCGTGGCACGCTCGGAAAGCCCGGTCAGGCCGGTGCCGGTCCCCGGAATCGCCGGACGCCCGCGATCGGGGCCGGGCAGCGGCTGATGCACCTGGACCTCCAGCCCATGCCCGGCCTCACCCCGCACGGTGACGGTGACCGGCATGCCCGGCGCGTGCTTGCGCGCGTTCGTCAATCCCTCCTGGACGACCCGGTAGGCGGTGCGCCCGGCCAGGGTGGGCACCGCCTCCACGTCCCCGACGTCCATGTCCAATGTGACCTGTGCGCCCGCACGCCGCGACTCCTCGACGAGCCCGGCCACGCCGGCGAGCGAGGGCGGCGGGGCGTCCGCGCCGTCGACCGGGTCCTCGCGCAGCAGCCCGATCACTTCGCGCAGGTCGACGAGCATCTGGTGGACGCCGCTGCGGATCACCCCGGCGGCGCGCGATATCTCCTCCGGCGAGGCGTCCGGGCGGAACTCCAGCGCGCCGGCGTGCACGCTGAGCAGGGACATGCGATGGGCGAGCACGTCGTGCATCTCGCGGGCGATCCGCACCCGTTCCAGCCGCCTGGCCTCGACCTCCCGGAGGTGCCGGTCGCTCTCGGCGCGGTGGGCCCGCTCGGCGAGGGAGGCCAGGAGCTGGCGTCGCGCGCGGATCGCCTGCCCCCAGCCCACCGTCGCGGCGGTCAGCAGGGCGACGATCGCCACGCTCACCGCGTAGGGCAGCTCGGGAGGGGGACGCAGAGCCACGGCGATCATGCCGGTCAGCACGCCGAGCGCGCCGATCCCCACCGCCACGGGCCAGGGCCGCCGCACGGCGACCGTCAGCGTCGCCACGAACGCCGCGCCGCCGGCCGCCAGGGACACGGCCGAGACCGCCGTGACGACCAGTGCCAGCCCGACCGGCCGGCGGCGGCGCATCACCAAGGCTGCGCAGCAGGCGAGCCCGGCCGCCAAGTCGGCGTTGGCGAGCGTGTCCGCTCCCCGTGCGTAACTAGGCCAGAGGTTCAGCGCGCCGATCACCACCGCGACGGCGATGACCACGAGGGCCGGCGCCGACCCTGCCGGCGTTTCGGCGGCCGGGTCACGATGCGGCTCGGCCCGGCGCGCCCCCGGCGCCGGCCACCACGGAGTCCTCATGTCCGTGACGCCCAGAACCGGCAGTGGTGACCGGCGGCCAGATCGGTCTGGGAGATTCCGCCGCGCGCGGAGTCCAGCGACTGGGTCGCCGGGAACCCCGGCCAGCGGGGCAGCCCCGCCCTGTTCGGATCGCCCTGGGCGGCGAACGCGGCCCAATACATGATCATCGATTCGGACAGGTTCCGCTGCGCGGGGTCGAGTGGCACGGACGTGCCCTCGATGTCGAAGAGCAGGGGGAGCTCCGAGCCGTGGAAGGCGCCGGGCGGGTAGCCCTCGGGGAAGATGCCGAGGAAGTCCGGCACGTTCGGCTCGGCGAACTCGAAACTGAAGACGGGCATGTGCCGGGCCAGAAGCCGGTCGGCGGCGAGGGTCGGGCACACCCATCCGACGTCGGTGCCGACCGCGGCCCAGGCCAGCGCGGCCGGGGAGCCCGACTGGCCGGAGTACGCCCGGGGCGGATACCTGACGTAGACGCGACGGGCCATGCGCTCTCCGAAGGACGTCGCCAGCAGAGCCCGGTAACGGGCGTCATCGATGGGCTCCTCCGCCTCGAAGAGGCTCCCGAACAGCCGGTGTTCGTCCCGGGTGTTTCCCTGCATCACCGGTACCCGATGGAAGGCGCCGGTCCGCAGTGCCTTGACGGGGTCGGTGGGCAGCGCCCGGGTCCCGAACGCCGGGGTGACGAACTGGCCGTTCAACGCCAGGAGCTTCCTGGTGTCCGTCCGGCGCAGGCATGCCGGTCCGTCCGGTCCCGCGCAGCCCAGCCCCGCTGCCGCCGCGGCGCCCCGAGCCTGCACGGCCGTTCGGGGCGCCCAATAGGAGATGGCGCCGAGCCCGGGGCCCATCACGTTCTTGGGCCAGCTCTGCAGGCACGATCCGCTCTGGATGATCGCGCGGTGGAAGAGCCCGGCCGCCGGAGGCGAGACCACTTGGGCACAGACGCTCGCCCCGCCCGAGGACTCTCCCATCAGCGTGACGTTTCCCGGATCGCCGCCGAACGCCCGCGCGTTCGCCCGTACCCAGCGCAACGCGGCCCGCTGGTCGGCCAGAGCGTAGGTACCCGACCCGGCCATCCGGGGATGGCCGAAGAACCCGAACACGCCGAGCCGGGAGTTGACGGTGACCACCACAACGTCGCCCATGGCGGCCATGCGGCGGGCGTCGAAGTCGCTGCCCGAACCCGAGCTGAACGCTCCGCCGTGCAGGTACACCACGACCGGCCGTCGCTCAGAACGGTTCCGGCGGGGGCCGGTGACGTTGAGGTAGAGACAGTCCTCGGAGGAATGCGCCGCGACGCCACCGGTCTCGTCCAGCTGCGCGCATGCCGGTCCGGGCTTGCTCGCGTCCCGTACCGCCGTCCAGGGACGAGGACGGACCGGCGGGCGCCAGCGCCTGGCCCCCGTCGGCGGCTGGGCGTAGGGAATGCCTTGATAAAGCTCCGTGCGTCCTGTCGCGACTCCGCGCACCGGACCCAGATCGGTCTGCACCACCGGGTCCGCCTCGCCCGTCGTGACCGACGCGCCGACCGCCGGGACGCTCAGGGAGACCGTCATCAGGGCCGTCACGGCCCAAACCGGCTTGGCCGTCCGCCACCTTCGTCCCATGCCCGGCTCAGCCATGGCCCGACACCAGCCAGCTCTTCAGCAGGCGGGTCCACTTGCGGTTGGCGGTGGTCTCCAGGAACGTCTTGTGATCCACCATCAGGTAGATCTCGCCGGCCGTGACCGTTTCCATGATGAGCGGCCTGCCCGAGTTCAGCAGCCCGCCGACGAACCGCCCGTACAGCTCGGTGTACTCGTTGGCCACCGATCTCACCTCCTCCGGCCGCAGCACGAGATCGGACCCACCATGCCAGCCGCCGATCACGAGGCGGTCGGGATGGAGCTCCAGCCGTCCGGACCGCGGGAACAGCACCCGCTGGTCCACCCCCGCGGCGATCCGGTGACCTCTCTTGCGCCCCGCGAGCTCGTCAGCCGGGGAACCGACGTACGAGCCCTCCGCAAGGGGAACCTTCGATTCGCTCATGATCCCAGGCTCCCGCCATGCCCGGTACGCCCGCAGCCTCCAAAAGAAGGCAACGCGCCACCGACTTTGGTCGGCCGGTACGCCTCTACCTCAGACCAGGGAAAGACGACGATCTGAATGATCGGCCGCGAGCCGTCCCCTTCGGGAGCTCCTGGTGGTGGGCACGAACCGAGTCGGTAGCCAGAGCACGGCAACCGACTTGCGGCCGAGGCCGTGTGACTCCCCCGACGTTGTCGGCGGAAAATCGGACCGGAGTTGTCGGATCCGGGCCGCGCCGTTCGTAGCGATGGTGAGACGCCGCCCACGAGGGCGGCTGTGACGATCACAGGAGATGCCGACCGATGTCGCACGCACAGTCCAAGATCCACAAGATGTTCGAGCTCGTCGAGCCGATCGCCACCGTCACCTTCTCCGAGGTCCCGAACGAGGCGTTCCTGGCCCTCGGAATGCGCAACTACTGGGACGGATACTTCGCCGGGCGAGCCGCGCCGCTGGGGCTGGCACCGGCCGAGGTGGTGCACGCGGTCTTCTACAACTTCGCCGACGGCGAGGTGGCGCGGCACATCCCGTGGGTCTGGGGGAAGATCACCCCGCAGGAGGCGATCGCCGTGCGCGAGCGGGGCAGCGCCACCGCGCTGCGGCAGATGATCGGACAACTCGCCGACTCCCCCGGCCTGGCGCGGGCCGCCGACCTCGCCACCCGGGCAGCGGTCAGCGCACCGACCGAGGGCCGAGTGCTGTACGCCGCCCTCCGGGCGCTCGACGTCCCCGAGGAGCCGGTGGCCCGGCTCTGGCACGCGGCGACACTGCTGCGCGAGCACCGCGGGGACGGCCACAACGCCGCCCTCGTCGCCCACGGCATCGGCGGCACCCAAGCCCACGTCCTCATGGCCCTCTCCCTCGGTATGAAGGCCGAGGAGTTCGGCCGGATCCACCACCTGCCCAAGGCGCAGCTGGCCGCTGTCGTCGACGGGCTACGCGGCCGCGGCCTCGTGAACGCCGACGGCGGGTTCACCGACGCCGGCCGGGAGACCAAGGAGCGGATCGAAGCCCTCACCGACGAGCTGGCGGCACCGCCGTTCGAAGTGCTCAGCGCGGACGAGCTCGACGAGCTGGCCGCAGGACTCGAGCCGATCGCCGCCGCAGTACGCAGCTACGACAACTGAGCAGCCAGATGCAAGAGACGCCACAACTTCCACCCCAGCCACCGAAGTGAACAACATCCCTGCAGGACGGGAGACTGCGGGCGTCTCGCCCTGGACGCCCGACAGGTCAGGTCCGCCGCTCAGGAGGCGATACCGCAACCCAGCTCGAGGCACCTGAACAAGGAAGCTGCGAGCTCTCGGGCCCGTCCTCGACCGCGCAGAGTGACCGGCAGCGCGCTCCTCTCGTGACCTCCTTCGCGGTGGAAGAAAGATGATCTCCCGGATCCCTCCCACTGAATCGCTGAGGGCCTGGCCCAGAGTCGAAGAAGGCCCCGCTCTAAACGGGGGTCGCGCGCGCTGCCGGTTAGCCCCGGTGACCTACTGGTCACTGCGACCACACCAAAGAGGCCTGCCGTTCGTTCGAACAAGCCTCTGACGTGAAAACGTGGGCGAGACAGGCGCGGGCGAGCGCGGCGGATGCTCAAGCCAAGGTCGTCCCGACGGCAGCGGTAACCGTCGGCGGCGGTCTCTCCTCGTGCGGTGCGGCCAGCGGGCCAGAGCACGTTCGGTGTTCTCTGCCTTCAGCCGGGTGATCGGGGTCGGCTCCCGGCTCGGGCGGCCGCCCCCCGTCGATCACGAGTGGAGCCGGAGTCGGCGCTTGCCCCAGTACTGTCGGGTCGTATGACGGACTCCGAGATCGAGGTCACCGCGGATCTGGTCCATGAGCTGCTGCAGGAGCAACATCCCGACCTTGCGGAGCTGCCCATGCGCGAGGTGGCGGGCGGGTGGGACAACCAGCAGTGGCGCTTGGGGGACGAGTTGGCCGTGCGCATGCCGCGCACGGAGCGTGCCCCGGACCTGCAGCGCAAGGAGCGCCGCTGGTTGCCCGTCCTGGCCCCGCGCCTGCCGCTCCCGGTCCCTGACCCGGTACGGCTCGGTGAGCCCTCCGAGCGTTTCCCGAAGCCCTGGACCGTCATGACGTGGGTTCCCGGCGAGCCACTGGACTCCACCTCGATCAACCGCGTCGACCACGCGACCGACACTCTGGCGGGCTTCCTCAGGGCGCTGCACGTGGAGGCGCCCGCCGAGGCGCCGATCAGTTCGGACCGCGGTGCTCACCTCAGCAAGTACACGGACGACTTCCACCACGTCCTCGACGCCGTTGCCCTTGGTGGTATCGCCGACGATGTCCAGGCCGTCTGGGATGACGCCGTTGCGGCGCCCGAGCGGGAGGGCCCGCCGGTCTGGGTGCACGGTGACCTTCATCCCGCGAACGTCATCATCTCGGACGGGACGCTCGCAGGAGTGATCGACTTCGGTGACATGTTCGCCGGCGACCCGGCGTGGGACCTCGCGGCCGCATGGGTCATCCTTCCCTCGGGCGCCGCCGCACGCTTCTTCGACGTCTATGCGCATGCCGACGAGGCGACGATCCGACGCGCTCAGGGGCTCGCTGCTCTGAAAAGCCTGATCCTCATGCTGATAGGCCAGAACGGAGACCGAGGCATTCCTGGCGGCAAGCCGACCTGGGGACCCGCAGGCCGGGCAGCGCTCGATCGCGTTCTGAGGGGAGCTCAACTGTAGGCACACCACGCGGATTTTCCTTGTGCGCGCATGGCACCCACCCGCAGCTGAACCTGCATCGGCTGCGCCTGCCCGGTGGCTTCGGCCGAACGGCGGGCTGCCTATCGACGCCCCCGATCGCGGCCAGGCAGGCGTGAGCGGGGCTCGCGGTTTGCGGTTGCCGACTTACTCGCTCGATGTCGGCTCGGTTCGCCAGCGGGCACGCAGTACCCCGTCGGTGTCGGGCAGCACCGCGGCGAACAGCGGGTGATGGTCACCCGCGGTCAGGGGGATCACCGCCGCGGCGCGCGCATGGCCAGTAGCGCGGCCAGTTCGGCGAACTGTTCCTCGCCACCGATCCGGCTCGCGATGTGTCCTGCCGGGTCCTGCCAGACAAGTTCGATCGAACCCTCCTCGGGGAACGCGGCCACAACCGCATCTAGGTCGGTGGACAGGTCCGGCCACACGGTCACCCGGGCGCGCGGGGTAAGCCCGGCACGTACTCGGTCAATGTCCGCGAAAGTGAGGCGATACCACCGGGAGGCGTTGCCGACGTAGCACTCCTGCAGGAGAAGCGCCCCTTCCCCGGGAATCTTCAGGGACACAGCAGCCCAGAAGTCATCGTCAGCGAGGCACTGTTCGCCGGGCTCTATTTCCGGTTCGTAGGGAGATGCGTCGATCCGTTCGGGAAACAGCCCCAGTTCACCGGTGAGGGCCTGCGCCCGCTCACATGGCACGTTGCTCCCAACGTACACGTACTGGTCGTACCCGACGTGGACGAAGAACCGGTCTTGGACCTCCAGCCGACACCAGGCGCCGTTGTCGCGCAGTATCGCCCGGACCAGTTCCAGCCCGACGGTCACCGGCACCTGCGCGCCGTCGTGATAGCCCGATAGGTCGGCCGGGAACAGCCCGGCCAATCCGTATCCCTCGACCGGAGCCTCAAGCCCGAAATGCGCCAGACCGGCCACCTCCGGCTCGCGGATGTCAAGACGCTCGACTCCGGTGTCGTGCGCGAAGGCGGCCACGGCCTCCAGATAGGCGGCCTCAACCGGCCCGCGATCGCTTATCGAGTCCTCGCCGCCGACATAGTGACCACGCTCATCGCGGTCTGCCGGGTTGTACTTGGTAATCCGGTAGACATGCGGCAGCACGTCACCACCACTCCTTCGCAGGACGAAAGGACGGGGACAGGACGGTGAGCTCAGCCGTTCGCATGGTCACCAACCGATCCTGTGCCCTACTCGCTCGAACGATATTCGAGGATCAACCCCCGACCTACGGATCAAAGCCGGAGCCCTCGTATCAGAGCACTTGGCCGCCTGATGACCGGGCGGCCGGTCCATCTCCTCGGTTTCGGGCAATCGACGACCCGGCCGGCCATCGAAGGTTTCACCTCCCGCGCCCGGAACTGGTGTCGCCGGGTGGACGTCGTAAGGATCATGCTGAGAGCTGAGGACTTCATGGCGTCGGCCGATGTGAACACCGACGTGGCCGCCAACGTGCTCGCTTATGTGGCCGAGTTGGAGCGGCGTGGCGTCATCGTCTCCGATGTGGAACACGAGCCGGACGCCGACGGCGCGGAGGAGTGGTCCTTCCGCCTCAAGATCGCGAATCGGTGGCTGGTGCGCGTCATGATGCCGGTCTGGCCGCTGGAATGGGTACAGCGCCCCGCGGAGTTCGAGGAGCAGATCGCAAACACCGAGTGGCAAGGCGGCATGTACGTCGACGGCAGCCTGGACGGCCCGACCGACTTCGACGATGAGTACCCGACCTGGGAGGAGGCCGTCGAAGCGGGCGTCCGCATCGCCCAGGCCGCCGAGCAGGACTGACCGGCCCCAGACGAACGGCCGGGCGGATTGGGAGACCAGTGTGGTCGGTGCGCTCGCCGCATTGATCGGGTTGGCCATGACGGCGTACGGGTTGTTCGCACCGGGTGGACATCAGGTGTCGCAGCGGGCCACGGCGTCGGGCCAGGGCCGGGTGAGCCAGGTCAGCGGAAAGCAGACCACCAGCGGCGACCGAGGCGGCGCAGGAGATCCTTAGCCGACTCGACACGCCGCTGGCACAGGAGGCCGAGCAGGGGCTGGACTGGGTGGCCCAGGCCCGCCGGCAACGGCGGACGGCGGCCGGGCGCACCACAACACCAAGAAGAGCAAGGGGAAGCGCGGAAAGCGGAAAAGGTGAAGATGATCCTTCGCCGGGCCCGGCGATTCGGACGAGTCAGCCCTCAAAGGCGGGGGTCGGCGCCGAGGCGGTGAGGAGAGCCGCGATCTGGGGTGCGGCACGGTCGGCCCAGGCGTCGAGGAGCTGCTCGGCGTCGGGAAGTTGGGATTCGAGCAGGACGATGCCGGGAGTGGGGACGTGCGCCCCCAGTTCCACGAGCAGCGGCCGGAAATGGGTCTCCACGGCCAACGCGTGCTTGGCGTCGCCCATGACCAGCAGGGGCACTGCGATCGTCCTGGTGAGCGCGTAACCGGGCAGGCGGTCAAGGAAGGTCTTCAGCAGCCCCGTGTAGGTGCCTTTGTACGTGGGGCTGGCGGCTACCAGCACGTCCGCGGCAGTGACCAGGTCCAGAGCCGACTCGACGGCGGCGGAGGAGGCGGTCGGCAGTTCCGGCGCCAGGGCCGCCAGGTCGATCGTCTCCCCCAGCGCCGCGTTCTCGATGCGGTCGGCGATGGCCTGCGCGGCCTGCAGGGCCGCCCGGTTCGTGCGGGACCGCGCTCGTGGATTGCCCACGAGCGTGATGATGTTGTTGGTCACCTGTTCTCCTTGGAAGTGGTCTCGGTCGGTCGGCGGGAAGGGTCCCGCGTCAGGTCAGGCGCCGGAAGACGCTGGCGTGGAAGACAAGCGGCGGGGTGCCGGGGACGGCGTCGAGGTCGTGCACGCGGAAGACGACGATGTCGTGGTCGCCGGACCGGACCTGCTGCTCGATCGAGCAGTCGAACCAGGCGGCGGCGTCGTCGAGCAGGACGCAGCCGTCACTGGTGGCGCGCCAGTCGACCCCGGCGAAGCGGTCCGGGGCGCGCGAGCCGATCCGCCGCCCCGCGTGCTCCTGGTGCGCGCCGAGAACGCTGATTCCGATGCGCGGAAGGGGGCGCAGCAGCGGCCAGGTGGTCGAGGTGTGCGCGACGCAGACCGACACCAGCGGCGGGTCCAGCGACACGGGGACGAACGAGCTGGCGGCGATCCCGACGGGCCGGTCGTCCACGAGCCCCGCCACCACCGCCACACCCGTCGGGTAGGCGCCGTAGACGCGGCGCAGATCGAGTTCCACGGACGTCATCGTGCGGTTCCCTTCGGGAGGAAGGCATTGTGCCCGGTGCCGGTACCGCCCCCGACATGGAAGAGCCCGTGCCGGTCGAGGTGGGGAAGCACTCCCTCTCCGAACCAGTACAGCTCCTCCAGGTGGGGGTACCCGGACAGGACGAACTCGTCGATGCCGATGCCGGCGTACTCGGCGATCCGGTCGGCGACCTCGGCGTGCGAGCCGACTAGCGCCGTCCCTGCGCCGCCGCGGACGAGCCCGACCCCGGCCCACAGGTTGGGCGCCACCTCCAGCGCTCGGGGGTCGCGCCAGGTGCCGTCGGCGCGGCTGCGCTCATGCAGGTCGCGCATGCGCCGCTGGCCGGTCGACTCGCTGCGGGCCAGAGCGGACTGCGCGGCGGCGACCGTCTCCTCGCCGAGCGCGTCGACGAGCCGTCCCGCCTGCAGCCATGCCTCCTCGGCGGTGTCGCGGGTGATGACGTGCAGCCGGATGCCGAAGCGCGGCTTGCGGCCCCGGGCGGCTGCGAGCCCGCGAATCCATTCGATCTTGCGGGCCACCGCGTCCACCGGCTCGCCCCAGGTCAGGTAGACGTCGGCGTGCTCGGCCGCGACCGGTCCCGCCGCGGCGGACGAGCCTCCGAAGTACAGCGGCGGTACCGGATCGGGCCGCGTCGGCAGCCGGGCCGCGTCGATGTCGAGGTGGGCGCCGCGGTGGGTGACGGTCTCGCCGGCCCACAGCCGCCGCACGACCGACAGGAACTCGTCACAGCGGGCGTATCTCTCGTCCTTGGACAGGTGGTCGCCGTAGGCGCGCTGCTCGTGATCCTCACCGCCGGTGACGACGTTGAGCAGCAGCCGTCCGGGAGCGTGCGCGGAGAAAGTCGCGGCCATCTGCGCGGCCAGCGTGGGGCTGACCAGCCCGGGACGGAACGCCACGAGGAACGCCAGCCGCTCCGACTCGCGCGCCAGCATCGCCGTCGTCAGCCACGCGTCCTCGCACCAGGCCCCGGTGGGGGTGAGAGCGCCGGCGAAGCCGAACTCCTCGGCGGCGCGCACGATCGACGACAGGTAGCCGACCGAAGCGCGGCGGTCGCCGGCCGCCGCGCCGGCGAGTTGCCCGTGCCCGCCGCCCACGATGAAGCGCGAGTCGCCGTAGGTGGGCAGGAACCAGTGAAGAGTGAGGGTCACAGTGTCTTTCCTTCCTTCCGCCCCGTCTCGGGCGCCGCCCGGGAAACCGGGTCAGATCTGGCCGTGGCGCGGCGGCGGAGTGCCCGACAGCAGCCAGCGGCCGACGTGCTGCACCTTCCAGCGGGCCGGGTCGTGAAGCGTGTGCGTGCGCGCGTCCCGCCAGTAGCGCGACAGGTTCAGCGCATCGGCCGCCGACCGCGTCCCACCCAGTTCGAACAGCGCCGACGACGCCTCCAGCGAGGCTCGGGACGCGGCGACCTTCGCCACGGCCGTCGCCACCGACGCCCGTGCGGTGGCGTCGCCGGTGGGCTCGCGCTCGGCCGCGTCGATCGCTTCCGCGGCCTCGCGCAGCAGCGCCTCGGCGGACCGGACGGTGATCTCCAGCTCGCCGGCCTGCTGGACGGTCAGGGGGTCCGCGGCCGCGGTCTCAGCGCCGCTCTCGAACCACGGTCGTGCCTTCGCCACGGTGGTCACCGCGGCGTCCAGCGCGCCGCGGGCGATGCCGGCGTCGAGCGCCGCGTGCAGCACCTGGGCGCGGGCGCCGTAGGTCGTCGGCCCGTCGAACAGCGTGCTGTAAGGGACGACCTCGTCGCCGTCCACGCGCACGCCGACGAGCCGGACCGTTCCGCTCGCGGTGGTGCGCTGGCCCATGCCGTCCCAGTCGTCCTCGACCGTGACGCCTTCGGCGCCACGGCGGATGTACGCCAGGGCCTTGCGCGGGAGGCCGTCCGGTAGCGGCGGTCCGTCGGCGAGAACCGCCCGCACGACCAGCCAATCCGCGAACAGCGCTCCCGTGCTGTAGTACTTCTCGCCGTCGAGGGTGTACCCGCCTTCCTCGCGGCGGCGCAGCGTCGTCGCGTCCTCGGCCGCCGTCCGCCCGCCCCGCTCGGACTGGGCGTTGGCGAAGCGGGCGCCGGCCAGGGCCTCGGCGAAGTACCGGGCCTGCTGCTCCTCGGTGCCCTGGCGGCGCAGGGCCTCCAGGAACACGAAATGGCTGTGCGGGATCTGGGCGAGGCTCGCGTCGGCCGCGGCGAGCGTCCGGAACACCTCCGCGAGGGTCGCCACGTCCACCTCCGCCCCGCCGAACCGCGCCGGGACGGTGACGCCGAGGAGTCCGGACTCCGACAGCTCCGCGACCTCGGCGGCGGGCGGTCGCCGGTCGCGGTCGCGGTCGCCCGCCCGCTCGGCGAACGAGGCGGCGAGCTTGCGTGCGGTCTCCACGGCCTCGCCGCCGGAGCGGATCACGTGCGTGGTCGTCATCGGCCCGGTCCGGGGTGCACGAGCGCGGTCGTCGTCATGGGTCTCCCTTCGCGGACCCGGTCCCGCGGCGGAAGGGGGACCGCCGCGGGACCGGGGGGACGGATCAGTGCGTTTCCAGGGCGGCGCCCCGCATTTCCTGCCGGCGTCGCCGGGATCAGCGATAGAGCGAGAACTGCGGGGCGCGGCGGTTCAGCGTCCAGTCCCCGACCTCGCGCGCCTTGTAGGCGACGGGGTCGTGGAGCGTGTGGGTGCGCAGGTTGCGCCAGTGCCGGTCGAAGCCGTAGTCGCTGGTGGTCGCCCGTGCGCCCTGGATCTCGAACAGCCGGGACGCCGCCCCGAGCGCGACCTTCGTCGTCAGGTACTTGGCCTCGTAGACGGCGACGGCGGCCTCGGCGCGTTCCTCCTCGGTGAGCGACGGGCCGGTGTCCAGGGCCGCCTGGAGCGCCTCGCCCGCCCGGTCGGCGAGCAGGGCGGCGGCGCGGATCTCGCTCCGCAGCTCGCCCACGGTCTGCAGAACGTAAGGGTCGTCGGTGGCGCCGTCCACGCCCGATGTCTCCCACGGGGCCGCGTGCAGGCGCGTCCAGTCGAGGGCCTCGCGGAGCGCGCCCTCGGCCGTCCCGATGTAGAAGTTGACGAACGCGAGCTGCCAGTGCGGTGTGACGAGCGTCTGGTACGGGCTGAGCTCCCGGCCGGTGAGCGGATCGGGCCCGAGGATCTCCGAGCGCTCGACGCGGGTTCCGTCGAACTCGACGCCGCCGGAGTCGGTGAGGCGCTGGCCGATGTTGTCCCAGTCGCCCAGGGCGCGAAAGCCCGCGCGCCCTCCCGGCAGCGAGACGAAGACCAGTTCGCCCTCGTAGGAGGCGGTCACCGACAGCTGGTCGCCGAGGCTCGCACCGGACGCGAACGAGCGGCGCCCGTCGAGCCTGAAGCCGTCCCCGTCGCGGGTGAGGACGATGCCGGAGCCGCCGCGCGGGTTCTGCACACCGCCCCAGAAGAGCTTCTCCTCGCCGTTGCGGCGGGAGAGCGCGTCGGCCTGCTCCGACGTGCCGAACAGCGGCGCGATGCGGGTCTGGGCGTAGTGGTAGCCGATGAGGTGGGCGATGGAGGTGTCGCCGCGCGCGATCCGGCGGGTGATCAGGGACGCCTGCGCGTACGACAGCCCGTCGCCGCCGTACTCGACTGGTTCCTGGACCTGCAGGAGGTCGTGTGCGCGCAGCAGTTCGACCTCGGCGCGGGGAGTTCCGTTGGCGCGGTCGCGTTCGGCGGCGGTGGCGCGCAGCTCGGCGGAGACGAGGTCTGCGCGCTCCAGGGCCGCGGCGAAACGCTCGTCCCGGCTCTTCTGCTCGTTGGCGGTCTGCTGTTCGGTGGCGGTCTGCTGTTCGGTGTCGACGGACATGCTGCTGTGTCTCCTCAAGGGGGCTGCGGACGGGTCGTGGACGCGGCGTCGCGACACAACGCGCTGCAGGTCCTCTGCAGGTCGATGTGGCGGCGGCGGACGAGGCGCATGACCGCGTCAGGACCCGGTGCGCGCCGGCTCGCCGCGGTCGGCGTCCGCGGCCTCGAGCTCGCGCACCAGCGGCAGGACGCGCTTGCCGAAGTACTCGACGTCCTCCAGGTAGTGCAGGAAGCCGAGCAGGAAGAGGTCCACGCCGAGGCGCTTGTAGGCGACGATGCGCTCGGCGATCTGCTCGGGCGTGCCGATCAGCCCGGTGCGGAAGCCGTCGTTGTACTGCACCAGATCGGCGAACTCTGAGTCCTGCCACATGCCCTTGCCGTCGGACGTCGACCGCCCGGCCTGCCTGACCGCGGTCCCGAAGCCCTCGACGGCGTCCCGGTCGGCCTTGGCGACGATCTCGCGCAGCACCTCGCGCGCCTCGGACTCGGTGTCCCGAGCGATCAGGAACCCGTTCAGGCCGAACCGCACCCGCCGTCCGTGCAGCGCGGCCTCCGCGCGCACCTCGGTGATCTGCTCGGTCACGCCGTCGAAGTCCCTGCCGTTGCTGAAGTACCAGTCGGAGACCCGACCGGCCATCCGCCGGGCGCTGGTGGAGTTGCCGCCCTGGAAGATCTCCGGGTGCGGGCGGCCGGGGCTCTCGACCGGCTTGGGTCGCAGGTCGAAGTCGTGCAGGCGGTAGAAGTCGCCGCGGAACTCGGCGTGCTCGGACGTCCAGATCTCCCGCAGCACCCGGATGAACTCCTCACTGCGCCGGTAGCGTTCGTCGTGCTCCAGCCACGGTTCGCCGAGCTTGGTGAACTCGTCCTTGAACCAGCCGCTGACGACGTTCACCGCGGCCCGTCCGCCCGAGAGCTGGTCGGCCGTCGCGACGAACTTGGCGAGCACGCCGGGCTGCCACAGCCCCGGGTGGATCGCCGCGATCACCTTCAGCCGCTCGGTGGCGAGCAGCAGCGCGAGGCTGAACGCGGTCGACTCGTGCTGGTAGGCGGCGCCGTAGGACGCGATGTAGCGCACCTGGCTGAGCGCATACTCGAAACCGTTCTCCTCCGCCAGGACGGCGAGCTTCCGGTTGTAGTCGTATCCCCAGTCCGTGCGCTGCTCGATCTTGCTCACGACCAGGCCGCCGCTCACGTTCGGCACCCAGTAGGCGAACTTCACCGGCCCGGCGGGACTGTTGTCGATATTTCCTACTGACATAGTTGAGATTATGGAGTCCCGTCCCACCGCCGGTCAATGCGGCGCTGGTGACGGGCCGAGAGGGACCTGTCACCGGTGGCCGCCCGCCCGCGGAGACCTTCAGTGGCGGCGGCGTTCTGCGGGCTCCAGGAGAAGGACCTCCAGTGCCTGCGCGCAGGATTGGGCGTGCGCCAGGAACCAGGGGATGCGCGTGTCGGTGATGACCTCGGGCGTGGAGCGCAGCGCGAGCGCGTAGCGGACGTACCCGGCGCGGTCGAGCAGCGGCACGGCCAGCGTGCGCACGCCCTCCGCCGACTCTCCGTCGTTCATGGCGTGGCCGGCGGCCCGGACCTTCTCGATCTCCGCGCGCAGCAGGCCCACGTCGGCGATCGTCCGGTCGGTCAGGGGCCGGAGCGGACCCAGCTCGGCCAGGTCGTCCTCACCGGGAGGCGCCCAGGCCAGCAGCACCTTGCCCAGGGCCGTGGAGTACAGGGGCCGGCGCAGGCCGATGCCCGTGTCGGTGCGCCGCACGGTCCCGCCGGCCAGCAGCAGGGCTTGGTCGCCGCTGCGGATCGCGAGGTCGGCGGTCGCGCCCGTGAGCCGGGTCAGGTGGTCGAGTTCGGGCGCGGCGCGGTGAAGCCCGTGCTGGTGGTAGGAGAGCAGGCCGAGTTCGGTGACCGAGTGGCCGATGCGGTAGCGGGCGGTCACCGCATCCTGCGCGAGGAAGCCGGACGAGGTGAGCGCCCGGGCGAGCCGGTGGGCGGTCGAGGTGCTCAGCCCGAGGCGCCGGGCGATGTCGGACGCGGTGAGCGCGGTACCGCCGTCCCGGAAGCACAGCAGGACCTCGAGCGCGCGCAGCACCGTCTGGCTGCCCGGCGCGCGGTTCGTCGTCGGCATCAAAGACCTCCGGCCGGGGCCCACGATGCAGTAATCCTGACCGGAGCCGTCGATTGGCGAACACCCTGGCCAGGACGCTGATCGACCAGGAAGTTTCCCATCATGTGAAATCCATGTTGAGTTGGTAGGTTTTACCGAGAATACTCCCGGCCATGGTCACCACGCATCCGGCGAACCTGTGGTTCACCCGCTGTCCCGTCCCCACCGCGACCGGCATCGCCGCCGACCGGGGATGGCTGGCGGACGAGTTCGCCGCCGACGGAATCGCGGTCCGCTCGCTGCAGGACGCGGGCACCGAGGACGTCCGCGGGGAGCACTACCGGCACCGGCTCGCCACACTCGTCCGGGAGGGTGGGAACGTTCCCGCCCTGTGGGCCAGGTCGAACGGCGCGCCCACGCGGCTGATCGGGCTCACCTGGTTCGAGGAGCGGCAGGTCATCGCCGTCCGGCCGGGCTCGGGCATCACCGAGCCCAGGGACCTGAAGGGCCGGCGGCTGGCCGTCCCGCGGCGCGCCATCGAGATCGACTTCTGGCGGGCCATGGCGCTGCGCGGCTTCGACGGGGCGCTGCGCCAGGCCGGGCTGACGCTGGCCGACGCCGAGCAGGTCGAACTCGACGGCGACGCGCTGCCGGGGCAGTGGGAGGCGGAACTGGCCGCCCTGCGGGACGGGCGGGTCGACGCCGTCTACACGAAGGGCTCGGTGGCCGTGGAGACCGCGGCCCGCTACGGCGCCGAGGTCGGCATCGACCTCGACTCGCTCCCGGACCGGCGGGCGCGGGTCAACAACGGCACGCCCCGTCCGATCACCGTCGATCAGCGGCTGCTGGACGACCATCCGGACCTGGTCGTGCGGTTCCTCGCGGTCCTGCTGGGCGCGGCGGACTGGGCCCACGACCACCCGGAGGAGCTGGCCCGGGTCCTGCAGGCCGAGACCGGGTCCGGTCCGGCCGGAGTGGCCGGAGCCTACGGCGCGGGTTACCACCGGAGGCTGCACGCGGAACTCGGCGCCGACCGCCTCGACCTGCTGGCCGAGCAGGAGGACTTCCTGCGCCGGCACGGCTTCCACGACGCCCGGGTGGACGTGTCCGCCTGGGCCGATCCCACACCACTGGCCGAGGCCCGCGGCCTCGTGCCGCGCCCCGCCTTCTCCCAGGAGTATTCATGACGCGGTTCCTCTCCCGCAGGCCCCTGCTCTCCGCGGGCGCCCTCGCGGTCCTGCTGGCCGTCGCGGGCTGCGGCGGCTCGGGCTCGAAGGCGGCCGCCGACGGGACGGTCGTCCTCCGGATCCCCGATCCCGGCAACTCCGGGGTGCTGGCGCTCGGCAAGAAGGACGGCAGCCTCGCCAAGGCTCTGTCGGCCGTCCACGCGAAGGTCGCCTGGACGGGGAGCACGGGACCGTTCGCCCCGGCCGCGCAGCAGATGAACGCCGGCCAGCTCGACTTCGCGCAGGGCTCGATCACCTCGGCGATCGCCGCACTGGCCCAGAAGCCGGGATTCGCGCTCTTCGCCCAGGTCGCGCCGGACAAGGCGGGCGAGGGCATCCTCGTCCGCAAGGACTCGACGATCACCTCGGTGCAGGGCCTGGTCGGCAGGAAGGTCGCGGTCAACAAGGGCGGCACGGCGGAGTACCTGCTGCTCAAGGCGCTGGAGTCGGCGGGGGTGAAGCCGGACCGGGTCACCCGCGTCTACCTCAACCCGGCGCAGACCGCCCCGGTCTTCAACTCCGGGAAGGTCGACGCGTGGGCCGCGTGGGCCGCGTACACGATCCCGGAGATCGCGTCCACGGGAGCCCGCTTCCTGGTGAAGGGCGGAGAAATCGACTCGCAGAACTACTCGGTCTGGGCGGTCCGCGCCAAGTTCGCCGAGGAGCACCCGCAGGTCGTCAAGGCGTTCTACCGATACGTGCACGACCAGGGTCTGCGGCAGATCCAGGACCCGGCCCCCTTCGTCAACGTGTTCACGAGGTCCGGGCCGCAGGCGGTGACCGGGACCGCCGAGCAGCTCACCATCGCCAACGTCCGCCAGGGCGCCGCCGCCGCGCCGATCGGCGCGGCGGACCTCGCGAACTTCGCCGCCGTCGCGCGGTTCTTCGCCGACCAGAAGATCACACCGACGGTGGTGGACGTGAAGCCGCACGTCCTGGACCTGGCAGAGGACGGATCATGACCGCCGTCCCCGCCGGCCCGGCGGCGTACCCGGACCTGGTCGTGCCGCGGCCGCGGCTGCCGAAGCCGCGGCGCCGCGAGGTGACGCTCGCGCTGCGGACGCTCGGTCCGCTGGCGCTGCTCGGCGGCTGGTGGGCCGCCTCGGCCGCCGGTGTGCTCAGCCCCGACGTGCTCGCCTCCCCCGCGACGGTCCTCGGGGCCGCCGGGGAGCTGTGGTCGGACGGCCAGCTCACCGACGCGCTGCGCGTGTCGCTGACCCGCGCCGTGCTGGGACTGTCCTGCGGCCTCGCCGCCGGGCTGATGCTCGGGGTCGTCACCGGCTTCTCCCGGCTCGGTGAGGAACTGCTCGACTCGCCGCTGCAGCTGCTGCGCGCCCTGCCTTTCCTGTCGCTCGTCCCGCTGTTCATGGTGTGGTTCGGCATCGGGGAGACCGCCCGGATCGTCCTCATCGCCGTCGCCACCACGTTCCCGATGTACGTCTCGACGGCGGGCGGCGTCCGCAACGTCGACCGGCGGCTGCTGGAGGCGATGCGCTCCTTCGGGCTCCGCGGCTGGCCGCTGGTCCGCGAGGTCGTGCTGCCGGGGGCGCTCCCGTCACTGCTCGCGGGGTTCCGGCTGTCGATGACCCTCAGCGTCATCGCGCTCATCGCCGCCGAGGAGATCAACTCGACGTCCGGGATCGGCTACCTCATGACGCAGGCACAGAGCTTCTCCCGCACCGACATCCTCTCGCTCTGCGTCCTCATCTACGGGATCCTCGGGCTCCTCGCGGACCTCGTCGCCCGCGGCGCCGAACGGGTGCTGATGCCGTGGCGTCCGAGGGAGGCCGCCCGATGAGCGTCGCCGTGCACATCCGCGGCCTGCGCCGCGTTTTCGGGACCCGCGCCGTCCTAGACGGCCTGGACCTCGACATCGAGCGGGGCGAGTTCGTGGCCCTGCTCGGAGCGAGCGGCACGGGCAAGACGACCCTGCTGCGGATTCTCGGGGCGCTCGACCGCCCGGACTCGGGAACCGTCCTCGTGCCCGAGGCCCGGACGATCGTCTTCCAGGAGCCGCGGCTCGTCCCGTCCAAGCGGGCCCTCGGGAACGTGCTCGTCGGACTGCCGCGCGGCGCCGCGTCGCGCGAGCGCGGGCAGCGAGCCCTCGCCGAGGTAGGTCTGACCGAGCACGCGAACGCGTGGCCGCACACGCTGTCGGGCGGCGAGGCGCAGCGCGTGGGCCTCGCGCGGGCCCTCGTCCGCGAACCGGAACTGCTGCTCCTGGACGAGCCGTTCGCCGCGCTCGACGCGCTGACCCGGCTGCGCATGCAGGACCTCGTCGGCGACCTCGTCAGCACCCACCGGCCCGCCGTCCTGCTCGTCACGCACGACGTGGACGAGGCCGTGCGGCTCGCCGACCGGGTCGCCGTGCTCCGGGACGGCACGCTGATCACCGACGAGACCGTCGGCGCGCGGCACCCCCGCGACCCCGCCGACCCGGCCCTCACCGCCCTGCGCCGCCGCCTGCTGACCGATCTCGGCGTGCGCCTCCCCGAAGAGCCGGGCGGTGCCCCGGAGCCGGACGGCGTCCGGCAGCCGACGGAAGGAGCGATGCGATGACCCGCTTCCATGTGGTCGTCCCCACCCGCGTGCCGGAACGTTCGGCGCTGCCGGGCTTCGTCACCGACATCCGGCCGCCGGCGCGCGGGCCCGAGCACCGGCTCACCGCCCGCGCGGCCGAACTGGGCGGGCTGGACGGCGCCTTCGTCCCGTTCGACCCGGACGGCCACGACTCCCTGATCCTCGCGCCGGCGCTCCTGCGCGACTCGCGCCATCTGCAGGTCACCGCGGAGTTCCACCCAGGGACCGCGACACCGGTCTACGCGGCGAAGCTGTCGGCGTCGCTGCAGCGCTACGCGGCCGGCCGCCTCGCCTGGCGGCTCGTCGTCGACCTGCCTCCGGCGGTCGCCCGCGCCCACGGCGACTTCCTGGAGGGCCCCGCCCGGTACGCGCGCGCGGACGAGTTCCTGACGATCGCCAAGGGCGTCTGGAACCAGCGCGGCTACAGCCGTGAAGGCGAGTACTTCCAGGTGAAGGACGGCGGATTGCTCGCTTCGCGCGTGCCGAGCCCGTTCCCGCGGGTCTATCTCTCCGGCACGTCACCGGAGGCGCTCGCCCTGTCCGCCCGTCACGCCGACGCACACCTGCTGGACCCGGACGGCGACGTCTCGCTGGTACCGGACGGCGTGGACGCCGCCCTCCGCCTGCCGTTCCATCTCGCCTCGGAGGACGACGACCTGGAACTGGCCCGCGCCATCGCGCGCCGGCGAGAGGAGGGCGTCTCGGAGTTCTTCCTCGACCCGGCCGATCCGGTGGCCGACACCTACAGGCTGGCGCAGCGCGTCCTGCCGCTCGTGGAGAAGGAGGGGGCCGGGCATGTCCGTTGACGTCTACTGGCGGATCGCCATGGAGGGGGACGCTCCGGCGCTTCGCCTGGGCGACATCACTCGGGGCGGTTTCGGGCCGTACCTGCCGGGGGCGCTCGGTCCCGGGCTGCGCGGCGGCGAGCCGGACGGCCACGGCCCGCTCGACTACATGGCGGAGGTGGCGCGCGCCACCGAGGGAGCCGGTTTCGTCGGCGGCCTGATGCCCTCGTTCCCGGTGACCGACGACCCGTGGGCGGCCGCCGCTGCGCTGTCCGGTGAGACCTCCGCCTACCGCTTCATGATCGCGTTCCAGCCGGGCTTCCTGCATCCGGTGCAGGCCGCGCGGATGTCGGCGTCCCTTCAGGCCGCGACGGGCGGGCGGGTCGTGTACAACATCATCTCCGGCGGGGGCGGGCCGCAGCAGCTCTGGTGGGGCGACAAGGTCCACCACGACGACCGGTACGCCCGCACGTCCGAGTTCCTGGACGTCCTCAAAGGCGTGTGGAACGGCCCCTACGACCATGAGGGCCGGTTCTACCGCGTCGCGGGCGCGGCGCTGCCGCCCGATCTGCGCGAGCAGCCGTTCCCGGAGGTCTACTTCTCCGGCTCCTCCCCCGCGGCGATCGCCGCGGCCGGACGCCACGCCGACTACTACCTCTCATGGCTGGAGCCGTTCGACGCCCTGGCGGAGAAGTTCGCGCTCGTCCGCGAGCACTGCGACACGCCGCCGAAGTTCGCGGTGCGCGTGGACGTCCTCGCCCGGGAGACCGAGGAAGAGGCCTGGGAGGAGATCCGCGAGGGCTGGGCACGGGCCGGTGACGCCGAGCGCACTCCGGACGCGAGCGAGTCCGTCGGCTGGCAGCGCGGGCGTTCCTTCACCGCCGGCGCCGTCGACTACCGGGACCTGGAGGTCCAACCGGGTGTCTGGGGCGGCTTCAACCGGCTGCGGCCAGGCCCCCTCTTCGGCCTGGTCGGCGACTACCACCAGGTCGCCGAACGGCTCGACGAGCTCATCGGCCTCGGTGTGGACGCCTTCATCCTCGCGGGCGTGCCGCACCTGGAAGAGGCCCGGCGCATCGGCCGCCACGTCCTCCCACTGCTGAAAGGAAACAAGTCATGAGCCTGCGTGTGGGCTACTTCCCGCAGAACAACTCGCTCTGGGTACTGCGGCACCGGGGCATCCTCGAGCGCACCGTCCCTGACGTGGAGTGGGTCGACCTGCGCTCGCTGCCCGCCGGCGAGCGGCCCGACCCCACCCGCGGCCTGCCGTCCGCGCACGGCGACCACCTGTTCGACGGCGGCTACGACTTCATCGGCACCGGCTCCACGCCGCCGGTCACCGCGCAGGCCAAGGGGCACGACGTGGTGTACGTCGCGGTGTCCGGTCCGCGGATCGAGAACGGGCGGCTCGTCGTCCGGGAGGACTCCCCCGTCACCTCGCCCGCCGACCTCAAGGGGCGCAGAATCGCCCTCGGCCACGGCTCCTGGCAGACGACCCTCGTCCTTCTCGCGCTGGAGAAGGCCGGGCTCAACTGGAGCGACATCGAACCGGTCGACGCCTACGGCAACGCCGCTGAGCTGTTCCTGAAGGGCGACGTGGACGCCTGGGTCGGCTCCTACCCGTACCTGACCGGCGTGGAGCGGCGCGTCCCGGTACGCACGGTCATCGAGACCGACGGTCTGTTCAGCCACCGTTCGCTCTGGTTCACCAGCCGGGCGTTCGCCACCAAGCGCCGCGACGAGCTCGCCGCCATCGTCTCCGCGCTGCAGGAGTCGGACGCGTGGGTGCGGCAGAACCCCCGCGAGGCGGCCGAACTCTTCGCCTCCGACGACGGAGGGAGCCTCGACGCATGGGAGCACGCGCTGCGCACCCGCCCATGGGGCCTGCTGCCGGTGGACGACGGTTTCGTCACCGAACAGCAGCACGCCGCCGACCTGTTCCACGCCAACGGCCTGATCGAGCGTCCGGTCAGAGTGGCCGACGCCGTCCTCCCAGAGGTCAACGAGCTGGTGTGAACACGATCGACTACCCGTAGGTCACCCTGCGCATCAAGATGCCGCCGGCGACGACGAGGCGCGCGCTGGTGGCAGTGACCGTTGCACCCGCGATAGCTCACCGCTTCCGGTCGGAGGATGCAGAAACCTCGCCCACCCTCTTGGCTCCGACGGAGCCGCGTCCTTCTCTCTCCCCGTTCCGCGCCCTGGAGCGCGAAGCGGCATGCGTGGTGCGGGGGCCGGTTTCGGTCGGATTGGTTGGCCGACCACGGCAACCGAGGTGATCGCCGGGGCGTCCCCACTGCACAGCGCGGAAGCGGGGAGGAGTTCATATGCGGTTCGTGAAGCGTTTCGCGATTCCCATGGTGGCGGTGGCGGGAGTGGTGCTCGCCGGAGCGCCGCCCGTCTTAGGAGCGGAGGCGGACTGGCGGAAGGTGCCGCACTCAAGCGCGGAGGGAACTCTCAAGGACGTCGCCGTGCTCGGCGGAAGCGACGCGTGGGCGGTCGGGGAGAAGCATCCTCCGTACGAATCCGCCGATCCGGTCGCCGAGCACTGGGACGGCACGTCCTGGAAGGAGGTGACGGTTCCCGACACGCCGACGGGCACGGGCAGCCTCGACGGTGTCAGCGCCGTTGCATCCGACGACGTCTGGGCCGTCGGCGACAGCACCGGTCTCGGACCGGTGATCCGGCACTGGGACGGTGCCGTGTGGACAGCGGTCCAGCCCGCCGCGCCACCCAACGGAGCGCATGTCGGGGCCGACCGGCTCAACGACATAGCGGCGGTCTCCAAGACGCTGGCATGGACGGTCGGATCCTTCTCCGACCGGAACACCCCCGGCCCGGTCACCCTGGTCGAACGCTGGGACGGGACGAAGTGGTCGCGGATGACCTCCCCGAACCCGGGTCGTCTCAGCAACACTCTTCAAAGCGTTGCCTCCCTCTCGGCGACGAACGCGTGGACGGTCGGGTGGTACCTCAGCGACGCCGGCAACAACGTCGCCCTCGTCCTGCATTGGGACGGCCGCGCCTGGACCAGAAGCCCAGTGACCCTCCCGACGGGCAACACTGAACTCCAAAGCGTCACCGCCGTCTCAGCCAACAATGTGTGGGCGGTCGGCAACCATGAGGGCAGACCGCTCGTGATGCACTGGAACGGCACTCGCTGGCGCGTCCTGCCGGAGCCCGCGCTCACCGAGTCGTGGCTGAGCGCCGCGGCTCCGGACGGCAGGGGCGGGGTCTGGGTCGGCGGCTACCGCATGACGGACGGCGGGGTGACGAGCAGACCGCTGTTCCTGCACTGGAACGGCACCGCCTGGACCACCGGCACCAGCGAGGAGGCCGAGGGCACCGTCGAGGGACTCACCCGCGTAGGCACCTCGATCTGGGCCGTCGGAACGACCTCGCCCTGCACCTGCTTCGTCGCACCCCCACTGGTCGAGGTCAACGGCCCCGTCCCGCAGTGACGCCGCACCCCGCGGATGCCGCCAGCACGGGGCCGCGGTTGTCGATGCCCTTGCCGAGGGCGGGCTGCCGCGTGCTGGAGTGGTCCTCGGGGTCAGCGCAGCACGGCAAATTCGGTGACCATAGTCAGGATGCGCTGCGAACCGTCCCGGGCCAGTGAGCCGGCGAGTGCGCCAACCCGGTCGGCTATTCCGAAGGAGGGGCAGACAGCCTGGTCGGTGAGCCCGGGGCATCGGGCGCCGAGTACCACGGGGCGAGCAGCCTATCCATAAGGACGTGAAGGTGTGCGCGGAATGACTCGACGACCTCTGGCTGAGCCGCGTCCCTCATTCCCTGGTTGGGGCTGAGAATTCCCGAGCCCAGGAAGCCGTGCACGCACCAGACCATGGTGCCGAGAAGGTAGTAGGTGTTCACGTCCGGGGGGACCGCGTCTTTTATCCTGCGGGCGGCGAGTTGGAGCAGCGGCCGGGCGTACTGATCCTCCATGGTGGAGAAGTCGGCGGCGTCGGCCACCCAACGATGTGCCCACAGTGCACGGTTCTGCGGGTTCGCCACGTGAAAATCGAGATAGGCGTCGACGATCTCGTGCACCGCCGACCGCGCGGAGTCCGCCCGGGACACGGCAGCTTCCAGCATTTCCCGTTCCGCCTCGAATGCCTGCCGCATGACCTCCTGGTAGAGAGCGCGCTTGTCTCCAGCCACCTCGGCGACAACCGCAGAACCGACGCCGAGGACGTCACTGATCAGCTGCAAGGAGGTCCCGTCATAGCCGAGTTGCCCGAACAGGCGGGCGGCGACCTCAAGAACCTGTGAGCGCGCGATCTCATCCGACACAGTTTCACGCTACGCATCGTTCGGTGAGGCAATGCCTGCGCCAGGGCAAGAGCCCGGCACCAGAGGGCAAAGACGACTTTGAGGCTCCCGTGGCAGGTCAGCTGCCTCAGTAAGCCTCGCGGCAGAGCGAGCAGGGGGCCATGGGGGCTACAGCCCCGTCCCGCAGGTCGACCCTCGCCAGAAGCCGCGCCTCATCGAGATCATCGGCAATCTCCGCGACCTGATCGCCGAGGCCCCGCATCCCAGCCCCGCCCCTTGCGGGCCCGCTCTCATCCAGGGTCTGTCCGGCGGATCTATCCGGGCTTGGCGCTCCTGGCACGGCTGCGTTACTGGTCGACTTCAGGTCGGGCTCACGCGAGGGATGGCCATCTGTCGGCGGCCCACTCCAGCCATCCCGGCCATCCAGGAGGTGGACCTCCTAGCTCTTGTCCATCGAGTTCCGTGGCGTCGGGCTCCTCGAACAGCGTTCCCCAGTGCAAGAGGTCTGTCTCGCTCATCACGAACGTCTGATCAGGGGTGGTGGCCTGGCGATGGGCGATCCGAGCACGTTGGGTCTCATGATCCACCGGCACGTACACGAGTTGACAGGACGCGCTCACAGACATCACCAACCAGCGGATCGCGCACCTCTCGACACGAGACCAGCATCCGAAATCCAGGACCACGTTCGTTCCCAGCTTCAGCGCCTCCAGACCGAGCCAGAGCAGCCGTCCTTCCAACACATCGCGCTTCCCGACCGGCTGCGGATCGCCGAACAGCGAGCGCATCCACTCATCAGGCGTCAGCCGCAGCGCGTTGTACTCCTCGGCCAACTGTCGAGCTCTCGTGGTCTTTCCGGCCCCGGGCAAGCCGACTGTCAGGAACAACGTCGTCACGCCCAGATCTTGTCACGAAGGCCAAGTGATCAAGGATTGAGCAAAGGTCGATCGAAGCCACGGTGACGGTGCGGTGGCAGACTTAGCCGGGACGGTTGGCCCACTGGTCCTTTGTGCGGCTCCGCAGCTGCCTCTCCTAGAATCAGGCCGCCTTCCCTTAGTCCGGAAAAGACGCCGGGCACCGACTGCCGCGGAGTGGGCCGAGATGGGGACCAGGTCCCCTCATTCTCGGCTGAGCAAGCCTGGGTCGGCCCCGAACTGGCAGGTGGTAGGAGGCGGCGCTGTTCCGCGCTACTGCAACGCGGCAAGGCCTTTCTGTAGGTCCTCGCGGGTCATGACCGGGTTGATCTCGATCTTCGCGCCCAGTTCCTGGAAGAGCGGCTCGGCGATGGTGGGTATCGCAGCGGGGTCCTGGAGATCGAAGACGAGGATGCAGCAGCGCCCGCCGTCGCCGGGGCCGAAGTACGCCGCCTCGGGATCGAGCCGGTCCATCAGTGACTTCACGATCTCCGGCAGCCTGCCGGTCTTGATCGCGCCGTTCGAGACCTGGGTGTCCATGACCGCTCTCAGCATGACTCTCATCGTGTTCTCCCCGGGCGTCCGGGCCGGCGCGGCCCCCTCCGCACCTGCGTAAACCCGGTGCCGTCCCACCCACTCTCCTACCGGCGCGTAGCGGAAACACCCCCGAACACGTCCCCTGCGGACATCGTTATGGGAGATCGTTCGACTGCGGGAGGTCGGCCGCCGCTGAGGTGGCTGATGGTCGTTTCAAGTTGGTCCGCCGTCAAGTCCACCACCCCGATCGCGTCGTCCTGCACCTGGACGTGCGCCAGCAGCCGCTCCCAGGTCTCGCCGCGCTCCAGCGACAGAATCGCTGACCGAGCGTCAACCACACGGCCCATAGCGTTCGAGCACGTCCCGCCGGTCCGCGCCGGTCCGGACCTTCCGCGAGATTCCGTCGACCACCTGACGCTGGTCACGCCACCGCCCACCAGGACCGGAAGCGACCGGCAACACCGGCCCAATCCGCGCCCAGACCACATCAGTCAACTCATGTCGCCGCACCATGGTCACCACCGAGCCACAACGTTGTTGGCGGTCACTGCGCGCATGGCGCTGCCACGCAAGGCAGCTCCGCTGATCGACGTCGGACGCGGCCTGGTCCCGCTCAGGACGGGCACCATGATCGGCACGTCCCTCCAGACCTGTTGCTGCTGTGGGGCGACGAGTGGTCCGGGTGGGTGCCGAAAGCGTCCGCGCAGGGTGACTTCGTCAAGCGGATGACCCAGACCGCGATGGCGCCCAGCAGGACACCGCAAACTCACAAAGACAAATTTCGCATCACTTGAATAAAGCTGCCGATGCCCAATATTCGCCTACACAAGCCTCCAATCCCGAAGAAACCTGGGTTCCTGGTTAGCTCCGGGCCACCTAGCACGTAGGTCGACCCTCAGATCATCGACTCGTGCACGTGCAAAGTTCGCACGTGCACGATTACATGGGGCGCGGTTTTGCCCTGACAGCTTGCACGTCAAGGGCCGAGCCTGGCGGGTCGCCTGACCGATGCCCTGGAGCCGGCCCGCCTCCCCCAGCGGAAGGGCAGAAGAGCGTGGGCGTGGACAATCCCCCTGGTGGGCCGGGCAAAGGCCCGGAGACCACCGACAAGCCCACCCCACCCGACACCGGCGGCACGTCATCGCACGACCATCCTGGAGCGGACGGTAAAACGCCCCGCATGGACAGTCTCGCCGCAGCGGGCTGGAAATTTCCCGGACGCCCCGAAACCAGCGCTGGGCAGCCCGGCGACCGCGATCCGACCAACGCATCCATCGCCGACCCGCCTCGCGACAACCCACAGACACAGAGTGGCCCCCAGGCCGAGGCCAAGCCGGACGCCCAGAAAGACACCGAGACCGATGAAACCGACTCCGGTCCCCCGCCGACCGAACCTGACGACGACGAAACCGACCCTGCCCAGACCAGCAACGGCGGCTCGGAAGCGGAAAAGCCAGGCCAAGCCAAGCTCGAGGACCCGGGCCAGGACAAGGGCGAGCGCGGCAAGAACGACCGCGAAGGCAAAACCGGTCAACCCGAAACCGACAACCTCGGCTCCCAAGACCACCAAGACAACAAGGAACCACGCCCCCAAGAGACCGGCGGCTCCACCAGCGACAAGGCCGACGGCCCCCAACCACCCCAGCAACCGCCTTCTCGCCTGGAAAGCCTTGCCCGCGCCCGCGAAGCACAACACGAATACGCAGAACAGCTACGCACCAATTCCCAAGACACCCAACTCCCCAACGACACCGGACAACAACCGCTCCCCGAACATGGCGACCAACATGCCCCGTCCCAACACGAGAACACGGAAGGGCAGGAACCCGGGCCAGAAGCACAGCCGCCTGTCACCGAGACACCACCCGAAGGCACCGACAACAACGGGGGCGACAATGTCCGCAAGGACGACAGACTGCCTGAGGAAAAGACGGACGCCGCGAGCAGCCCTGGCTCGCGACCCAAGTCGGAAGAAACGATTCCCGTAACCGAGGAGCAACAACGATCCTTCGAGCAGAGCCAGGAGCAGCTCGACGGTCTCAGCAAGAAGAAACAGTCCGAGGAAGTCGGTAAAGGCTTTGAAAGAGACGGCCAGAGATACAAGCCTGAAGCTGCTCTCCTCAAGGCCGCGAAGCACGGGGTAGATTGGTCTGAAGGAATGGCTCGCGCGGTAAGAGATGGTCGACCGCAAGGGCAGTTCGGCAGCGCAGCAGACGTCCGGTACGCGACGGAGTGCGGGGCCGAATTAGGACCGAAGAAAACGGGCTTCTTCAGACTCCCTGAAGGGCATGACTGTATAGAGTATCATCCAGACGGCTCGACAAGCACACCGGACAGCATTTTCGTCAAGGTGTACCCCAACGGCAAGGTCCACGCTTACCCGCTGACTCGAGAGGGAGATGCATGAACTTTTGGCTGCAAACCGGAAACCCTGAGACCCTGAAAGTAGGGTCGGCCGAAGACATGGCGGACGCAACAGGGCAGATGTATCCCATGGACACCGAAGACGCCATCTTGTTCTGGAACCGGGTCCCCGTGCGACTCGAATACCGTTACGATATTGCCGTCCTACTTGATGATTTGGTCCCGCTGCTAGAAGAGGTCCAGAACCCGGAGTTTTCCCAGACACAGATCCATTGGGGATCCGACACATTTTCCACCGAATGGAACATCGCGCGCGATGGAGATTCCCTCAGAATCGATTCGCGCTGGGACAGCATTCATGGAAGCTACGAGTTTCTTCTCAACGAGAGAAGCCAGTTGACCGTAAGGATCGAGTCCTTCGTAGCCGAGTGGCTGAAAGTACTACGCCGGATCACATCGGACCTCGCCATCCGCCATGTACGCCTGGAAGATGATGACATCGCGACCCGGGCGAAGACGTTGTCATCGAAGTCGAACTGACCTTCAAAAGAGCAGACGTATATCTCTCCCGCAGCGCCGGACGCTGCACAAGGGTCTGGACGGCCACCGGGACGCACAGCATGTGCGTGGCGCGGACCTTGTCAGCACGCGCAGGTAGCCCTCGGGTGTGGCGTCGGCGAGGATGACTGACCGCGCTCCCCGGCCCAGACAGTGGAAGAGCCATCCCGCGAGGCCCGGCTGGACGCGGGGCGCTGCGCGACGTCTAGTCGGGTTTCGCCTCCGACAAGGCCGTGATTCAAAGTCCCGGCCACTTCGCTCGCCTGGCGGCTCGCTCCGTGACCGGGTCCCACCGCGCTGCAGGGCTCTGGGAATCTGGCCGACGACGGGACCGTCCAGCCTTGAATCCCTCGTTGTGGGCTCCGCTAACGGACAGCTCGCCGACCGCTTCGGCGTGACCTGGGCGCTCGACATCGCCGTGCGGTATTCCGCAGGCTGACTGACATGCCGGACGCGGCGAGCGAGGTGGGCCCTCGCCGCCGCTTCCGTGCACCTCGTGGGCCGGCCATGCCGCGGCGGTCAGTCCAGGACCGCGGTGGCCTCCACCTCGACGAGCACACCCGGCTCGAACAGCACCTCAACGCCGATAAGCGACGCTGGCGGCATGGGCGAGCCGATGCCGATCTCGTCGGCCACAGATTCGACGCCGGCCACGAACTCCGCGATCTTTTCCGAGCTCCAACGGGCCACGTAGAACGTCAACCGCACCACGTCGTCGAAGGTCGCACCGGCACCGGCGAGTCCAATCGCCGTGTTCCGCAGGGCTTGCGCGACTTGCCCGGCCAGGTCGGACGGGATCGGCGAACCGTCGGGTTGGTGGGCGACTTGACCTGCGACGTAGACGTGCCGGGTTCCGGTGGCCACGGCCACGTGGTGATACGGGGCGGGCTGAAGCATCCCCAGGGGAGTGAAGCGCTGAACGGTCATGACGAATGCCCCTTCCTTAGGTATCGTCAAGATACTTAGGTGCGAGAAGACACTTCAACGAGACCAGGTTTCACGATGGATACCCCTGCAGAGCTGCGGATCAGCACCGCGCACCGAGAGCTCCTCGACCAGGTGCTCGACAAGTGGTCGCTCAGCATCCTGAACGAGCTGTGCGAACGCCCCTGCCGCTTCAACGAGCTCCGGCGCGCCATCCCGGAGGTCACGCAGAAGTCGCTCACCGGAACGCTCCGCCGGCTCGAGCGCAATGGCGTCGTCGAACGCGAGGTGACCTCAACCCGCCCGGTCGCCGTGACCTATAGCATCACGCCGCTAGGCAAGACCCTCCGCGGCCCGGTCGACGTGCTTGTGGCGTGGGCGGACCGGCACCTGCCGGCCATCGAGGCCGCACGGGACGCATTCGACGAGGCGGACCACACCTAACCGCCGCGCCGGGCAGGCACCGAAGGCGGGTGCCGAGAGACCGACATCGACGCTCAAGCCATTCGCCTGCTGGGATCTCGGGTCCCCGTCGCCGGGCCGACCCCCAGGCCGACTTCAGGAGTTCATGCGCACCCACGCCCGCAGGCACCACACCTACGGCCCGACGGCACCCGCGTCCCTTTCGAGGAATGGGTCCCGCCCGGTAACACCAAGCCGTCGACGTCGGCAGCGGCCTGGCCCTGCCCAGCGTGATCGCCGCCGCCACCGTCGACCTGCCGCCGCCCTCAGCGCCGTCACGGCGCTCGGCCTCACGACCAGAGCCGGGAAGCGTCGATGCGGGCCGCTGGCGGCGAGCGGGCCGCAGCCCGTGGACGCCACCCTGGCGACCGCTCTCACCATGATCGGTCCCGCGAGCGCCGCAGCCGTGATCCACACGAGCGCCCGCACGCCGGACGCCCCGCAGCGTCCGCCACGGCGCCCTCACAGCGGGCCGACGGTTCGTTCATCGCCGTCTTCTCCTGCTAGTGGCGTCCCGAAGTCAATCCGCTCAGGAAGCTGATCTTCGAATCGAAGGACTTCGGTAGCGGAACGTTCGAGATGCCCCCTGCCGCCTGTCTGAGCGACTCCGCCATTCGGCGTACGGCCCGTGAAGTCCGGATGGAGGCCCCGGTGGGCGACTCGGCGCAGGCGAGGTGCCCTGCTCTGGCGCAGGGAGCCGGTTGCACGATGTCCGACGCCTACACCCTGGCGGTCACCGCCACCGAGGCGGATGGCGACGACGAGATGACGCCGCGCTGGACCGGTGGTGATGGCCGGAACGGCCCGTCACCGACCATTGCCAGCGGCGATCCGCCGACGTGGCGGCCACCCGCGACCTGTCGAAGGGCAATCCGCTGGAGACCAACGCTCGTGGTCTAGGCCGATTGATTCTCGTACCGCGGAGCGGAGGCCGTCCGCGCCGAGGGCAGGCGGTCTTCGGGCGTTTCTCTCGTAGCGGGCGTGGCAGTGCCGCGGGGGTCGGCCGAGGTCACCTCGGAGCCGGTGACGATCTCGACTCGGCGGATTGTCGGTTTCGGCGCCGCACAGGCCTCGCTGCCTGCGCCAGGAACAGCGCGTCGGGCTCCAGGGGTGACCGCGCTCCGGTCGCTGCCTCCGCGCACAGGTCGGGCCAGTCGTCACCGACCGGTGGCCGATGGCCGGCAAACGCCACCAGACCGCAACTTAACCCTTTCATGGGTTTGCATGGGGATTTACGCCAATAGTGTGGGTGGCCATCGGTCAGAGCAACCTGGGCGGCGACGCCGGGTGGGATGGTGATGGCTTCAGCGGGACCGAACGAGGCGACCAGATGGCAGCTGTCCAAGCCCCCCGCGGAGGCGACGAGCTTCGTTGGGCGAAGCCGAGAGTCGGCCGAGGTCAAGCGTCTGCTGTCCGCGTCCCGATTGGTGACGTTGACGGGCGCTGGTGGAGTCGGCAAGACCAGGTTGGCCGGTCGGATGGCCACGAGCTTGGAGCGGGAGTTCCCCGACGGGGTGTGGATGGTCGAACTCGCCAACCTCGATGAGCCCGAACTCCTGACCACCACGGTCATGGAGGTGCTCAAGATCAGGGATTGGTCCGGCCGGCCGCCCTTGGAAGCGCTGATCGAGAATCTGCGTGACAAGCGCATGCTGGTGGTGCTGGACAATTGCGAGCACCTTCACCACGCGTGTGCGTTTCTGGCCGAGAATTTGCTGCGCTCGGCCTCAGGGTTGCGAATTCTCGCCACCAGCCAGCAGGTTCTGGGGATCGCCGGGGAACAGACCCTGCCCGTCCCGCCACTGCCACTGGACCAGCGGACTTCACATCGGAATGCCGCCACGCCGCGCGCCACGGAGGCGGCCGAGTTGTTCGCCGACCGCGCACGGGCAGTGCTGCCCGAGTTCACGCTCACCGAGGCCAACCAGGAGGCGGTGGAGTTGATCTGCCGGCGCCTGGACGGGTTGCCCCTGGCCATTGAGATGGCGGCGGCACGCCTGCGCGGGCTCTCGGTGGAGCAGGTGCTGGAACGACTCGACGACCGCTTCCGGCTGCTCACCCGAGGATCGCGGGCGGAACTGCCGCGGCACCAGACGCTGCAGGCGCTGATGGATTGGAGTCACCAACTCTGCGACCAGCAAGAACGCAGCGTGTGGGCGGGAATGTCGGTCTTCAGTGGGGGTTGTGATCTGGAGGCCGTCGAGGAGGTGTGCTCGGGCGAAGGCGTCGAGCGAGCGGACGTCGTCGACGTGGTCGCCGCGCTGGTCGAGAAGTCGATTGTGAGCCGTGAGGAGCAGGCGGGCAGGGTCCGGTATCGGCTGCTGGAGACGCTCCGGCAGTACGGCCGAGAACGGCTGGCCGAATCCGGGCGAGATGCCGAGCTGAGACGCCGCCATCGCGACTACTACCGGAAGCTGGCGGCCAAGGCGGATGCCAGCCTGTTCGGCCCTGACCAGATCGCATGGCTGAGCAAACTCCAAGTGGAGCACAGCAACCTGCGCGCCGCCCTGGAGCACTACCTGTCCGACCGCTCCGGCGTCCGCGCGGCACTCGGCATGGTCGCCGACCTGCTCTACCACTGGATCACAAGCTACTACCTGACCGAAGGACGGCACTGGATCGACCGGGCCCTGGATCGCGCCCCCGCTGCCGACGAGCCTCGCGCCCGGGCCTTGTGGTGCGCCAGCTGGCTGGCGATCATCCAGAGCGACCTCGAGACCGCGGCCGCGATGCTGGAGGAGAGCAAGGCGATCGGAGAGCGACTCGATCTCGAGCACGTGCTCGGATATGTGGCCGTGTTCTCCGGAATGGTCGCCATGGGTCGTCAGGACGTGAAGACGGCGATCGTCCTGTACCAGGAGGGCATCGACCGGCACACCCTTACGGGCGACCCGGTCGGCCACGTGCTCGCCCTGGTTCGCCTCTCACTCGCCTATTCCTATCTGGGCCATACGGCGGCCGCCGTCTCGCTTGGTGAAGAGGGGCTCGCCATTTGTGACGCCCACGGGGAGACCTGGCATCGGTCGTACACGATGATGGCCCTTGGGGTCGAGAGATGGCTGGAAGGCGACACGGCCCGCGCAACCGCGCTGGAGCAGGACAGCCTGCGCGCCAACCGCTCCCTGGAGGACCCTTTCGGTATGGGCCTCAACTTGGAGGTCTTGGCCTGGGTGGACGCCACCGAGGGGCGGCATGCGCGAGCGGCGAGCTTCTTGGGAATCGCCCAAGCCCTGTGGAACGCACTCGGCGCTCCCCTCTCCGGGTACGGACACCTGGTGCGATACCACGACGCCTGCGAGGAAGAAGTCCGGCGCGCACTCGGCCCTTCGAGATTCCTCAAGGAGTTGCACCGCGGGCTGGAGATGCCCTTCGACGAAGGGGTCGCCTATGCCCTGGGCGAGTCCTCGGCCGCTGGCACCGAGAGCACTGATCCCAGCACGTCCTCGCCACTGACCCCACGGGAGGTGCAGATCGCCGGCCTGGTGGCGGAGGGAGCGAGCAACAAGGAGATCGCCGCCTGGTTGGTGATCTCGACGCGCACCGTCGAAGGGCACATAGAGCACATCATGAACAAACTCGGCTTCAACTCCCGCGTGCAGATCGCGTCCTGGGTCTGGAGGCAAGGGCGGGGAGACGAGGCGAGCCCTGGCGGCTGAGTACGCCTAGGTCAGCATCCGACGTTGGTCACCGTGCCGTTCGTGTGCACTATGCGGGCACGCAACTCCCGGGCCTCCAACCAGGTGATGGCAGCGTCTCCCAAGGAGAGGGCGGCGATGCTGGCGGTCTTGGCGGCGACGCAGCGAAGACCGAAGACCAACACCGCATGCCAGGACTGATCACTGGCCGGCAGCGACCGCGCCGGTGCCTGTCCGGGCTCGCGAGCCTGCGCCGCCAGGACGGAGGTGGCCAGTCCGCCAGGCGTCCGCAGCACGAGGCTCATGCCACGGAAAGCTCCGTCGTCCTGCTCACGGCGACCGTTGGTCACCTGCACCGGCCAGCCCGAGACGGGCACCGGTCCCGCGGTCGCGAAGCTGCCCGGAAGGCAGACGCAGACTCCGCATCCAGCCAGTCCGGCCGCGGATTCGGCTGCCCTGTCGGCGGCGAACGCCTGCGCGATCCCCCACAGGTCGAGAGTCGTCCCCGGGGGCGTCATCACCGTGCCGGGCGGTTCGTCGATCACGACACTCCGGTTTCCGGCGGGAGAATCGCCTACGACGGGATCGACGAGCCCTTCCGTCAGGTCGAACGCGTGGAGCGCCGTCCAGAGCACGGCCAGGAAAGTGGCGCTGACCCGCACTGGAGCGCCACTGGCGGCGTTGACGCGCGCAAGATCCGACCCCTCCTGGACGAACGCGGCATCGAAGTCGGCGACCACCGAGTCGACAGCGCGCCGGGCCGCATCGAGGCACTCGGGCTTCTCGACCATCACGGTGGCCAAGGAACCCCACAGGGGGAAGTCGTCCCTTCCGAAACTCATCGAACCGCTCCAAAGATCTAGAACAAGACGCCTGGTTCCGCCATAGGAACCGGCTCCTCTCCAGCATGCTCAGCGGACCCGAGAAACCGGGAGGGGGAAAACCCCTATATCGCTCCGGGAGCTACCCACCTGTCTATGGACAGGTTTTGCGCAGGTCTGAGCAAATACAGCTCCGATGCTCCCGATCGCATCAGGGGAAAGACCTGCGGAACGATGGTCAAGACGCCTGGCGGAGGGCGATGCAGAGCGCCTGGTGCCGGTCACCGGCAACAGGCCCCCAGGCCGGACGTCCGGCTCCCGTTCGCGGCCCTGTAACACCCGCGCGGACATGGTCGAGTCGGCGGTTCCGTCCCGCGTCCCCGGCAACCTCGACCTGTTCGTCATCGGGTTCGACAACCGCGCCTGGAGCGAGTTCCGGAACGACCGGCGTTGGCTGGGGCTGACCTGCGCGGTTCCGTGGGCGGCGGCGCGAGCGACCTACCGCCCTGACCGTCCTCCTGCTCTGGGAGTGTCGCTGGCACTCTTGACGTGAAAGTACTCGCTGTTGCAAAGTACTTCGCAAGCGCAAGACGATGGAGGCATCGTGGATTCACAGTCCCCCGACCAGATGCTCGACGAGGTGGCCAGGCTGCGGCGGCTCACCCGTGCCCGTGCGCGCGGGGCGGCGGTCCCGCTGATGATCTTCGGCCTGCTGACGCTGGCCTCGATCCCCCTGTACTCCCACCCCTTCCACGCGATGCAGACGCTGCCGGACGGCGGCAGCGTGAGCAGACCCGGTTCGACAAGCGGCTATGCGGGGCTGGACGGGTTCGACCGATCGGGAGCCCTCTCGATCGCGTTCTGGCTGATCACAGGGCCGCTGAGCTACCTGGCATGCGCCTGGTGGTACCAGCGACGAGCCGCCCGCGTCGGCCTCACCGTGCGGTGGCGGCCCTGGGCGTACGTGGGCACGGCGCTGTTCGCCGTGTTCTTGCTCGCCGTATTCGCACAGAACCACGGCGCCCAGAAGGCGCCTCCGCCCCTGGGAGAAAGTTTCGTGGCGAGTGCCGTGGTCAGTCCTTTGCTAGCGATCGCGCTCGGGTTGCTGGTCCTGGCCAAGGTGGAGCGGAGCCTGGGGGTCGCGGTCTGCGGTCTGGTGTACGGGGGGCTGTGCGTCATCATGAACGGCTACGGCCTCGGCCAAATCCCTGCTTGGCTCGTGCCCCCGTCCGGCGGCATGATCGATGGAATGCTCAACCCGGCACAGAACCTGATCCTGCTGGCCGCCGTCCTGCTGGTCGGCGCGCTGGTCGTCCAGTTGCGGGCGTGGGCGCGACTGCGTTCGGTCACCGCAGCGGCCCCAGTCCAGGCATGAGGGAGACCAGCGGGCAGCCAGGGGCACCGCACCCCACGCAAGGCCTCAACGACACCGTCCACCATCGCACCCGTCTCGGCATTATGACGGTGCTGCGCGAGATCGACCGTGCCGAATTCGGGTATCTGCGCGACACCCTGAACCTCACCGACGGCAATCTGTCCCGCCATCTACGGACGCTGGACGAGGCCGGCTATGTCGAGATCCACAAGGGCTACCACGGACGCCGTCCCCGGACCTGGCTCAGTTTGACCCCGAAGGGGTCACGTGCGCTGGCAGAGGAGTTGGCCGCCCTGCGCGATCTGGTCGCCCGGCTCGACCGCGTCACGGACTCCACGGAGACAGCCGAAGGCAAATGATGTGGTCGGCCCTCGGAACCCACGGCCGGAACGGCCTTGAGCGACGGCGAGATCGGCCTAGGCGTCGCACGACGCGATGCCTGGGCCGATCAGTTGAAGCAGTCCTGGGCCTTGAGGCGATCTTCGCGGGCGGCGCAGGCGGTGACGATCCCGACGAGCCTGCGCTTTGCACCGGCCCCTCGCCGTCGAGAAGGTCGACCACCAGGGAACCCGCCTCCGAGGGCCTGCTCGATGGTTGTCGACTCTGGTCAATTCATCAGGTTTCAGCCCGCGGTTCTTCGTGGGCACGGAATCCCGGCACCCCGCGAGTGGGCGCGCCCTGAACGGCGCCCTGGGACCCTTGGCGGCGACCTTCGGTTAGGGGTCGTGACAAATGGTGAAGACCTTCCTGACGTCCTCGACTCGGTCGACGGGGGGTGAGACATGGCGCCGACCGGCACTCAGAGCACGACCACCGCGCTGTCCGACACTGCGGGGCATCGTGCCGCGACGTGGCCGTACCTGGTGATTCCAGGGGTGGTCACGCTCGGCATGTGCATGTGGCGGATCAGCGTGCCCTCGTACTGGCGGGACGAGTCGGTCAGCGTGACCGTCGGGCGCGGCGGGCTCGGCGCGCTGACGAGCTTCATCTCCCGCATCGACGCGGTCCACGGCCTGTACTACCTGCTGATGCACCTGGTGACCAGGCTGGGAACGAGCGAGGTGATCACCCGCACGCCCTCGGCGGTGGCCTCCGGCGTGGCGGCCGTGGGGATCGCCGCCATCGGCGGGCGGCTGTACTCGGCCAAGGCGGGCCTCTATGGCGGGCTGCTTTACGGCCTGCTGCCGATCACCAGCCGGTACGGTCAGGAGGCTCGCCAGTACGCGATGGTCAGCGCGGGCGCCGTCCTGGCCACGTACTTCCTGGTCCGGGCGTTGCAGGATTCGCGTCCCCAGATCAGATGGTACGCCGCATACGCGGCGACAATGGGCCTGGTGGGCTGGCTTCACCTTTACGCGCTGTTCCTCCTACCCGCCCACGCCGCGACCGTCGGCATGTGGAGGCATCCCCGGTGGCGGCGCCGCCACCGCGCGAGCTGGGGGCTGGCCGCCCTGGCTGCGGTACTCCTGGTGTCACCGCTCGCAGTGGTCGCGCGCGGCCAAGAGGCCGCCCAGGTGTCCTGGTTGGAGCGCCCCGGAACCAGGGCGCTTTACAGCCTCGGCCTGTGGGTCACCGGCGGCGGACGCGTCCTCCTGCTCGTGCTGGTGGCGGCCGTCGTGGTGGGGACGGCACGACTGCTCGTTCGCGATCATCGCAACGCCGCCGCGCTGACCGTCCCGTGGATGTGCTTACCGTTCGTCCTGGCGTGGAGCGTGTCCCAGGTCCATCCCGTCTATCACCCCCGATACATCCTCTACTCCGTCTGCGCTCTCGCGCTGCTGGGCGGGGTAGCGCTGGACACCGTGGTCGGGCGGCTGCCTGTTGGCCGATCCTGGTTCCCCGTAGCGGCCGCGGTCACCGTGCTGGCGGTCCTGGCGCTGGTGACGCTCCCCGCCCAACTCGCTGAGCGTGAACCGCGGAGCCGTCCGGACGACCTGCGCTCTCTGGCCGCCGCCCTTCGGCGGCACTCGCACCCGGGGGACGCGGTCCTGTACCTGCCCGCGGATCGGCAGGCCTTCGCGACCGCCTACGCCGACGCCTTCGCCCGGTTGAACACGACGACTCTGCAAGACCACGAGACGAACCTGGAGCCCGGCTCTTTCCGGTCGGCCCTGGCAGCCGAGTCCCGGATCTGGCTCGTCCAGATACTCCCCCACGATCACCGGTACCGCAGCGCAGCGTCTCCGCGCGATCTCGCGATCCTCAAGAACGACAAAGGTCTCCGAGCGACCATCTCAAGGCGGTTCGGGAGCATCCGGCTCACCCTGTACATCCGCCGCACAGCCGGAAGCTGACGTCCGCGCCCGGTGAGCTGAGCTCGTTGCGCAGCCGTGCTCCACGCCCCCCGCCCCGGTGAGCGGGCCACCGAGACCACTTGCTCAGCGACCCAGAGTCCGGCGCTTCCGCCGTATCGGCGGACGGTGCTGGTGTGCCTTGTGCGGACGATCTGCCGAGCCAGCGCGCGACGCCCCAAAAGCATCCTCGAATCCAGCCAGGCCACCGTCTCCATCAACACGGTCACCGGCCCGAGACGGTGCCCAAGGAACCAGGCGTACACCGGCGCGTCCCACCGACCCGCCTCACCGGCCGCGACATCCACGGTGAGGGCCGTCAACGCCGTAGCGCATCCGAACGCGAGCAAGGCGAGCACGGGCGCGGGCGGGCGCCGTGGCGCGTCGGCTCTTACGCGGTTTCAGCCCGATCGAACAAATGAGGGCTCCCGTCGCCCATCCTGCCCACGGGCACGAGGCGGTTGGCACAGCGTCATGCCACTTAGGCGACTACATGCATTCAAAGTGTCACTATTCGTGACTTGGGTATCTGGTGTTACGTCCCCCAGATCAGTCGAGGCACATGTCTGGGGGGGACACTTCATGACGGGTCGGCGGCCGACGATCTTGCTCGCCGTTGGACTTGCCCTCCTCAACACTCTGATCTTCTCGGCAGCGTGCAGCAGGCCCGGGAAAGCCGGTCGGTCGGCGGCGACATATGGGGCCCGCAGGACGGTGTTACTGGGCAGATCCGTCCAGGGACGCCCGATCGTCGCCGTCGAACTGGGGAACCCGCGAGCGGCTCGACGAGTGCTGGTCGTCGGCTGCCTGCACGGAGACGAGCAGGCCGGCGTGCCGGTGGCACATGCACTGGCCGCCAGAACCGGGCCGACGGACACGAACTTGTGGGTTGTTCCAACGTTCAACCCGGACGGGATGGCGTCCCGGACGCGGGGAAACGCGCACGGCGTCGACCTCAACCGCAACTTCCCAGCCGGGTGGCGACCGATCGACTCGCGCGGCTCAGTCAACTACTCCGGCCCACGGCCACTCTCAGAGCCGGAATCGCGGTACGCCGCCGACCTCATCCGGCGGATCCGCCCGACCATCGGCATCTGGTTCCACCAGCACTTGGCCGTCGTCGATGACTCCGAAGGACCCAAGGACGTCGAGCGGCGCTTCGCCCGCGACGTCGGGCTCCCGCTGCGCTCGCTCACCCACTTTCCAGGCAGTGTCACCGGCTGGGAGAACACCGTCGTCCGCAGTAGCGCGTTCGTGGTCGAGCTCCCCGCCGGGCGGCTCCCGGCGCAGGCAGTCCGCCGATACGCCGACGCCCTCCGCCGGATCGCCAGCCCCTGACGGCTAGGACCTCGCGAACGCGGCTACGCTCATGCCTCTCCGTAGGTGATATCCGCGTAGGCCGCAAAGCCGAGGACGAGCTCGGCCAGGGCGGACGTCCATGTTCAGCGGAAAACGCCGGTGTGGCCAAGGGAGTAGCGGCCAGGCTGCGGAAACACGCACAGACCGTGCGGGCCGTCACCGACACGGATGCGGCGAATCAACCGGCCTGTGACCGTAGAGATCGCGTACACCTCGCTGTGGTAGCGACCCGACAGCCACAGCACCTGCCCGTCGGCCGACACCCCACCCATGTCGGGCGAGCCGCCACCGGGCAGCCGCCATCGCCGCGCTACCCGCCCCGTCTTGAACGAGATCAGGGAGATAGAGCCTTCAGCCCGGTTGGTGACGTACAGGGTGGTCGAGTCACGGCTCACATACAGCCCATGTGCGCCCTTGCCGGTACGGATGAAGCCGGTCACGCGGAACGTCGACGCGTCGATCGTCCAGACGCCGTTGGAGGCCATGTCAGCGATGTAGAACGTCCGGCCGTCGGGAGAGGTCTTCACGTCCTGCGGCATCGCGCCCTTCGCCAACTTGAGCACGCCGGTGACCCTCTGCCCACGGGTGTCGACGCGCAGCACTTCGCCGGAGAACTCACACGCGGTGAGGAAGAAGTCTCCCGAAGCCGAGAAGTCGGCATGGTTGGGGCCGCGGCACGGCACGTCCACGTGCTTGCGCAGCCGCATCGAGTGGGCGTCCCGGAAGTCGATGCGCTGCAGCCGCTCCGCCATGATGATCGCGAACCGGCCGTCCGCCGTGAAGTACATGTTGTAGGGGTCGTCGACCGAGACCGGCTTGCCCGGGCGGCCGGTGCGCGGGTCGATCGGGACAAGGTCGTTGGAGTCGTTGTCGTTGACCCACAGCGTCCGCATGTCCCAGGACGGGACGACATGCTGCGGCTTACGGCCGACCCGAAACCGCCCCACCCGTGTGAACGTCTTCTGATCTAGCACGATCACGTCGTCGCTCTGTGAATTCGGCACATACACACGCGCCGGCAGGTCCCGCACCTGTGGGCTGAGCATGCCCGGCCGGTCGTGCTCGTAGAGGTCCGTCGGCGACGTCAGCGGCCTGGCACCAGCGTGACTCGTGAGCTTCCGCGAATCAGCACCATCCGGCTGCCCAGACGAAGAGCACCCCGCGACCAGCAGCCCGGCGGTCACAGCCAGTGCCCATCGGCGCTTCATGTTCGGACCAGCTCAGCGACGGTCACCGCCCGAAGCCCACGCCGACGCAGGCCGTCCAGAACCGCCGCCAACGCCTCGACCATTCCAGTGTGGCCGGGGTGCATGCTCACCACCGACCCGCCGCGTGCCTCACCGAGAACTTCACGAATGATGGCCGACATGCCCAGATCGGCGAAGTCCAGCAATTCCACGTCAAAGGACAGGCAGCCGCGGTAGCCGACGCGCAGACCCCCGCGCCGACAAGGCCAGCGACACCCACAAGGACAGCACGTCTCTGAATCGTCACAATCTGTAGCCTACTTTGGCTGCATCTCGGCACGGTCGACCGTCGCAGCGGAAGCCGCAAGGCCAAGCGGGTCAGCACGCGATGGCCTAGCGTTCGCGCCCCGAGCCGGCGCGCAGCTCAACGCTGGGGACGTCCGGCGAGAGTTCCGGCGCGTCATCGCCCAGGTCGGCCTCTATGCCGAGCAGCGGACGCCGCAGGAATCGGACCGCGGCGTGCCGATCGAGCACATCTCCCCCCGGTCGGACACAAGAGCACGACCGTCACCGAGAAGGTCTACCGGCAGCAGACCAGGCCCGCGATGGACGAGGGCGCGACGGCCATGGACCGGATCTTCCCCGCGCTCATCGAGGAACCGCCGTCAGGCAGTCGGGCCCGGATCACTTCGGAGGTCCCCCAAGCCCATTCGGCCCTCACACTGCCAAAAATCTGATTCCGGCTCCCGACCAGCGGAAAGGTCCATCGCCTTCCGTGGTTCGGACGACCGCGAATCCGTAGGCACTCCGCTCCGGGCGGAATGAAATTGGACCGCGAACCTGCCGGCCCTGGAAACACGGGGCCGGCAGGCTCACGGTGCGACCCGTCCGGTAGAGCAGGCACCGAGACGGCGTATCCACTTGCCGTTCCGCATGGAACACGGACGGTCTTCTATGCCTGCATCAAAAGGATGCGGGGGCAACTCAAACAAGAAGGGGGAGAGATGCATGTGTGCAGCAGAGCTCCCAAGGAATTCTAATATTGCAGTTTTTGCGTTAATTTTTTCAATTGCCCTGGGCGTGACGGCGGGCACCGTTCAGATCGCCTTGGGACTGGTTGGCAGGGTCGGCCCGTTCACGGCTGCTCTCTGGGTCGCGATAGTCGGCATCGCGCCATTGATGATCACGTACAGGCCGTCTTTGCGGGCGGGTTGGCCGATCTGGCGATCGGCGCTGATTCTGGGGCTCTGCCTTAGCGTGGGGTTCGTCTCATTCCAGTATTCCATCCGCATGCTGCCCCTCGGGATCGCGCTGGCGGCCTTCTACGTTGGAGGCCCGATGCTGCTCGTCACCATCGAGATCCTGAGGTCCCGCCGGTGGCGGGACTTGGCGTGGCCGGCGGCGGGTTTCTCTGGTGTCGTCGTGCTCACACCCTCCTGGGAGGGCGAGATCAACTACTGGGGATTCGCTGTCGTTGCGGTTTTGGCGGCGAATTTCTTGGTCGGCATGAAAATGATGTCCAGTATCAAGAAGAGCGACATCACCACCTGCACGACTTTGGCAAGAATCCCTAATATTCTCCTTATGTTCGTGTTGGCTTCACTATGGGAGGGGTCAGACGCGGTCTTCGGTCTAGGCAGGAATGATCTATTGATCTTCCTGGCGGCAGGGGCGCTGACCTTCCTGTCGACGGTGTTATCCAACGTGGCATGGCAGCGGGGAATCCGCCCCTTCGCCGTGGCCTTGTTGAATCCCACCGAACCTGCGTGCGGTGCCATCCTGGGACTGATCGCAGGTCAACAGCTGAACTGGGCGTCCTGGATCGGCATTTCCATGGTCACGGCCGCCGGCGTCGGCGCTGCGATCAGTCAGCACAGGAAGTGACCTGGCTGACTCCGCATTTGCGGCGGGGAGGACCCAACCTCCCCGCCGTCCACCGACCCGGCTGCTGGGCCTTCTGTGGGTTCCGTGGGTTCTGCGGAGCTCCCCGGCTCGCCCGACCCAGGCCACCACGCGGCCAGCCCGGCGCTGGGCACCGCTGGCCGCCTCGCGTACGGACCGGGTTGAAAACGGTTTCGATGACGGCGGGCTCTAGGCACCGCCCAGGGCACCCCCACAACTACGCCGAGCCTCAGCGGTCTCGACATCCATCGGGCGAGTGCCGGAGAGTCTGCGCGGCGGCGGGGAGACGGCTACGATCACCGCGTTCATGTCTGATCATGTTCGGGAGCGGCGCATGGTGGGGATCCGGCCCTTGGCTTTCGGTCTGCTGATGGTGCCCGTGCTCGGCCTTGCGGCCTGCTCGGGCGGCGACAGCAATTCCGCCGCAGGAAGCGCGGGGAGCGGCGCAGAATCGCAGCGTCCCTCACCTGTACTGCCCTCCTTCAGGGGAAAGACGCTCGACGCCGTCAGCGGCGAGTTGCAGCGTTCCTGGCCCGCCTACACCAGCGCGTTCAGAGCCCTGCCCGACGGTCACCTGTTCGACGGCGAGTCCTATTCCGGTACCTGGGTCGTCTGCACGCAGGTCGAGGACCCCCAAGGGAAGAAGGTGGAACTGGGCTTCCTGCCCCCGCAGGTGTCCTGCCCACCCGACGGCCGCGTGACCACCTGGCCCGTCGTGCCCAACTTCGTCGGCAAGACCGGCACTGACGCAAAGCAAGCCGCCCTGCGGCTCGGCTTCCCGCTCGTCAGCAGTGAGCCCATCGTGACCGAGGGATACGACGACAGCTCGCATCTGGAACGTACCGTCTGCACCCAGGACCCGCCCGCCGGCCAGAGCATGCGCCAGCACTACGGCACGACACTGAGTCTGCGGGTCGCCGACAGCAAGGGGTCGTGCACCCCGTAGCTCCCTCGCCCGCGGGCCTATGGATGGCCTCCGCCCGCTCCGGCGAGGCCGCAGGGCGGCGGGCGGCGCCGGTACGGGGGTCGTGAGGTGCTGGCGGCGATCATCTTCGTGGCCACCACTGGCCGTAGGTGGCAGCAGTTGCCGTCGGTGTTCGGGCCGTCGGGTCCTACGGCGCACCGGCGCTTCACCGAGTGGACGACCGCGCGAGTGTGGGCCAAGCTGCACAGCGACAAGGGCTACGACCACGCCGACCTGCGGCGCTGGCTACGCAGGCGGGGCATCACCCCGCGCATCGCGCGCCGTGGCATCGAGTCCTCCGACCGGCTCGGGCGCTACCGCTGGGTGGTGGAGCGGACGGTGTCCTGGCTGAGCGGCTGCCGCCGACTGCACCGCCGCTACGAACGCAAGCCCGAGCACTTCCTGGCCTTCGTCGCCATCGCCGCAACCCTCATCTGCCACCGCCGACTAGCCAAATGAGATGACTTCGTAGGAGGAAAAGACCTCGAGGAGGTGGTCGCCCTACGACCAGGGCAGGGTCGGCTTTAGGATGATAACCTTGCCTGCTCTACTGTCCGGAAGTTCATGGAATGGGCGAACGGACCGGCGGGCATCCGGTCGGCTCTGCGGGTTCGTGGCGCAGAGTGCGAATGGTAGGTCAGAGTTAATGCACGCAAAGGAGCCGACGGAAGCCCGCATCGAGGACGCGGGGAACGTCCTGGTCGCACCTGCGGCGTTGCACGACGATGACTCGATCAGAGGCTTCTTCGGTTCAACGATCACGCCGGAGGACCTTGCCTCGGGTTCGCTCGACCTTGCGCAGAAGACCGTCTACCTGTGCGGCGACGTCTCCGGGATCAGCGGCCCCCGGCTGTACGCGGCGGCACGGGTGTTCGTCGTCCGGGAGCTGTCACACGGTTACCGCGAGGGTGCCGACGGACCTTGGGTCCCCATCGGCCTCGGCAGGCTTCCCCTCCGTGTCCACGGCGCCGGTGTGTACTACCGCCGTTTCTTCGACATCGACGACGATTACTTCGACCGGATCCGCGCGGAGCACGAGTTCCAGTCTTTGACGGAGTCCACGAAACCTGGAACAGCCCATCGCAGCGGAATCTATCTGACGCCCGTCACCCAAAGAAGCGACGGACTGCATTTCCGCCTGCTCCGCTGTTCCACGAACCTCTCGGGGCCGACCGAGGGCTTCCGGCCTACCGACACGAGCATCGTCGAAGCCCTGAACGGCGAGGCCGCCGCCGTCTTCCGGAACCAGGCGCCGCTGAATCACGTCCTCGCCCAGATCTACCACAACACTCCCGCCGCGACCGAGCGCAAGCAGTCCAAGGCCAAGATCTCGGCTCATGCCGACAAGACCAAGGACATGCCCGTCAACGGCATCATGGCCTTCTGCACCTTCTATGACCGGCTCGACCGATTGCGCCCTCTCGCCGAAGACACCTTCGATTACGGCGTGAAGGGCACCAGCGGGCTGACCAGGCTCCACTTTCGCCTCAAGGAGCCGACCGGGGAACGCGACGGGGTCGCGCTCCCCCAGCAGTTCACCCTCACTCTCCACCCCGGCTCCGTGTTCTTCATGCCTCTGTCCACCAACCGCCTCTACACGCACGAGATCCGACCCTCGGCGTTGGACGCCGGGCTGCTTCCGACCCGCCTGGGCTACGTGGTGCGCTGCTCCAGCGCCGAGGCCGTCCACAAAGAAGGCCAGACGTTCCTCAAGCTGGACGAGGGGCTGGTGAGGCTGGAACCGCCGACGCCGGAGGGCATGAACGAGCTGCGCGGGCTGTACGCCGAGGAGAACAGGACCACGTCCTTCGTCGACTACGGCGACGAGTTCCTTTTCAGCATGAACAAGGGAGACTACGTTGCCCCCCGCATCTGACATCTCCGATGAAATCTTCTCGTGCACCTTGCCGGCCGAAACGGATCTCTTCGCAGAACTGTCCGCGTCGGCTCGCCTCGAGGACGTGGGAAAAGGGCGGCGCGGCGCCACGCTCACCAGGATCGACGAGGCGGGCGGCGTGCCTCTCGTGCGCACCACCACTCGCTACAGCAGTCCGGCGCAGCGTTTCCGGCCGGTGCACGAACGGCTGGCGCAGCGGATCCAGCAGTGTGCGGCGCTTCCGGTCGCCTTCAACAACGCTCTCATCGAGAGCTACACGAACGCCTACAAGACGATGGGCGGCCACTCCGACCAGGCCCTCGATCTGGCCGACGGTTCGTTCATCGCCGTCTTCTCCTGCTACGAGCGTCCCGAAGGGAACCCGCGCAGGAAGCTGATCTTCGAATCGAAGGTCTCCGGTGGCGGAACGTTCGAGATGCCCCTCGCCGAGAACAGTGTCGTCGCGTTCTCCGTCGACTCGAATCGGCGATTCAAGCACAGGATCGTGCTGGACGCGTCCGCCCCGCCAACGGACAACCCGTGGCTGGGTGTGACCTTCCGGACGTCGAAGACCGTCGTCCGGTTTCGCGACGGACACGTCTATCTCCCGCAGGGAGCGCGCCTCACGACGGCCAACGAGGAGCAGAGGCGCGAGTTCTACCGGCTGCGGCGCCGTGAGAACAGCGAAACGGACTTCGCCTACCCCCTGCTGACCTACACCATCAGCGAGAGCGATCTGATGCCACCCGTCTGAGCGACCGCCGCCCGCCACCCGGCATACGCCAGCAATCAATGATCATCATTGCGCCCATTGGTCGACGATCGAGCCTCCTGGCAGGCGAAGCAGGACCGAGTCGTGCTGCACTACCTTCTGAACTTCACGACCGCTGAGGCGGCTAACGCCCTTGGGATTTCGTCGGGCTCGGTCAAGCATCACTTGTTCGCCGGTCGGCGCGACCTCTCGAAGGAGATGGAGATCGCCCGCTAGGCCGCGTGGTGACGCTGCAAGGTGAGGCTTGGTCCCATGAGGGTTAGCGGTTCTCGTTGCGGATCGTGCGGCGCATTGGTTGGGCGGGTCGTCGCCGTAGGTACCCAGATCGGCGGCGATTGAGCGCGGAGTCCTCGTCGGTGGGGTGGCGAAGTCGTTGCCGGTGAGCACTCGGGCGGCACGGGTCAGTGGATCTGTCGCGCCATGAAGATCGCTTGCTCGCCGGCCGACTCGGTGCCGTCGTAGAGCCTGGTGTCCAGCCCGCAGAAGACGAAGCCCATCCGCAGGTAGGCGCTGATCGCGGGGGCGTTGATGTTGCTGACCTCAAGCCATACATGCCCGGCCCCCCGCTCTTCGGCGAAGTCGAAGGTGTGGCTCATCAAGGTTCGTCCCAGCCCCCTCCCCCTCCACGCTGGCGCGACCTCGATGTCGCAGATGGTCAGTCGCCTGTTCCACGGTTCGAAGGAGCTCTCTACGAACCCGCACAGCTCGTCGCCGTTGCAGGCGACCACCGTCTGGCTCAACTCGGGATCGCGGTCGTCCTTGGTGTCCTCGTCGGCTGGGAAGACCTTGTGGATGGGAGGGGTCACGGGAGTCTGGCGAAGCGTGAAGCCCTCGCCCGTTTCGACCACTTCGAACACCGAGTCTGTTGTGAACGACCCATCGAGCTTCGCCAGGACCTGATCGTCCTCGGGTCGAGCAAGGCGGTAGGTGACGGTGCCCTGCACGCCGAGCACTGTCGGATCGTTCCCGGTCTTCTTCATGATCGACAACTTACGGCCGTCTAAAGTCTGCTCTCCCTTGTCGGGTCCCCCCTGCCCGGATCACTGCGACGACCTACCGTCCAGTGGAGCCCGGCACCGACACACCGCCAGGACAACTTCCTGACGGCATCACGGGCCGCCTCGCCCGTGGCCGAACCCCAGTAGGCTCCGGATACCTGGTTGAGGCTGTAGAGCCGTTCGTTCATGTGCCGCCGGACGCGCCCCAGCATGTCGATATCCGGTTCCAGCCCCGGGCCGCAGTCTCCAAGAGGCCACGCGCGACGGTCTAGGTCGAGAATATCCCGCCCGCAGGCATGCGCAGCATCGCCACGAGAGCCGAGGCATGACATAAGCCATCCGGGAGGGCGCCCGGCGTCCCGCGCCTCGCGCATCAGGGGCAGTCATGTTCACCCCTCTGCGAGGCAGATCAGCCTCGCAGGGGGTTCGAAAACAGCTTCTTACCGCCGTCTACCGGTGTGCGGTTCGCTCTTCAACGTGTCGGCTATGTCAATCGGCTGTGCTGGCGTGCACGGCGATGATTCGCCAGCCGTGCGTCTCGTCGTGTAGCCAAGTACGGGTGTAGCGCATCCTGGCCGCGAACGGCGCCCCGGAGGCGGTCCCCTCGACGGTGCCGAGAAACCACGTCACGCCGGTGCGCCCATCGGCGAGTACGGTCAACTCCTCCTCAGCCACCTTCGTCATCACCAGCGCCCGAGTGCGGTGCGCCTCCAGGTCGTCCGCCTTGGTCTGAACGCTCGCACCGAAGGTGAAGATCAGCCGATCATCCAGCAGCCGGTCCAGCGCCTCGACGTCTCCAGCAAGCTGCGCGCTCTGAAGTCGGCGCTCGGCGTCCCGCAAGTCCTCCATGAGGCACACCCTCCCAGCTGACGCCGTATCCGCACCAGGACGTTCACGCTCGGCTGATCTTCGTAGTCCGCCCCCGGGACCAGCGCGCTCCGCGCCTCAGTCACCCTCCGCCCCGACCGTGAGCACTGCGACGGACGCGACCCGGGCACGCAGCAATGCGAGCAGGATGCCGTCACCGTGCCTCACGGCACCCTGCACGGCGACCGCTACGACCTCGAACTTCGTGGAGCCCACGTGCCAGACCAACTGGCCCGTGCCCGCCCCGTCTCGGGCGCGGCCGCCGAGAGCTCGCCAAGACGGCCCTCCACCCCGGACGTGTCCCCGACCGCCAGGTAAGCCGTCCCCGCGCTTTGGAGGAGCCGTGCTGGCTACAGCGCGGCTCCTCTCGCGAATACTGCCTCCTCACGCGATGGCGCTGACAAGCAGTATCGCCGAGGCAGGGCCGCCAAAGTCGCTAGGCATCGGGAGCAGGCTGTCGTGGCTGGCCCTGCGTCTACCTGCTGGAGGACTGCGGAGTGCCGGGGGCCCGGTCGTAAGTGAGGAAGGCAGCTCCGGAGTTGAGGATGGTGTGGTCGATGAGCTCCCAGACGTTGGGCGCGAAGACCGTGGTCCGTCCGAAGAGGGGGATGCCGGAGCCGATGGTGAGCGGGCTGAGTTTGATGATCACGCGGTCGATCTCGCCGTACAGTGCGCCGGCCAGTTCACCGCCGCCGACGAGCCAGATGTCTTTGCCGCCATCGCGCTTCAGTTCTCGTACCGTCGCCGCCGGGTCATCGGCGACGATTTCGACGCCGGGGTCTGGGCTTTCGGTCAGTGTCCGGGAGAAGACCAGGTGCTTGAGGTGGGCGTAGGCGTTGGTCACGTTGGCCGCGAGGCCGACCTCATAGCTTTTGCGACCTTCGACAACGGTGTCGAAATGGGTGCCTTCGGCAGTGACACCGAGCGCGGCCCGGGCCGGCCCCGGCAGGGTCTCGGGATACTCCTCGATGAGGTGCTGGACGTAGTCCTCGGACGGGGACCAGAAGCCGCCGGGGCCGGTGGGGTCGGAGCCGTCGGGGCCGGCGACGAAACCGTCGAGGGTGGAGGCGATGAAGTACACGAGCTTGCGCAAGTCAGTCCTTTGTTGATCGGTCGGCGTGGACGGTGGGTAGCCGGTCGGGCCGGGCCCGCCCGGGGTGTCACTTCGTGGCTGTGGGGAACGGAGTGACGATGCGCTCTACGGCCTGAGTGACCAGTTCGTCGCGCTCGGCGTCTGTGAAGACATCCGGAAGTGTGAGCTGCTCAACGATCAGCCAGTTCATTGCCAGGTACATCAGCAGGACGGCGGTTGCGCCGCCGGGCAGGCCCGCGGTCTCGTGCAGGGTGACGTTCTCATCGATGTCGGCGCGGACCCGCTCGGTGAGCAGCGCGCGCAGCTCCGGCCTTCTGGTGGCCTCCAGCCGAAGCTCCAGCATCGCCAGGTGCCCGGATCGGAAGGCGGCGACCCTGCCGACGCTCTCCCGCAGCATCGTGCCGTACGACGCGGCGTCCCGCGCCTGGTCGAACATCTCGGTGAGCGCGCTCTCCGCGGGCCTGAGCCGCTCGTAGACGCGGACGCCGGCCTGGACGAGCAGCTCGTCGCGGTTGCGGAAGTAGTTGGACGTGGTGCCGATGGGCACCCCCACCTCCTTGTCGAGGGCGCGCTGCGTCAGGCCCCGCGCCCCCTCGCGGGCGAGAACCTCGATGGCGCCGTCGAGCAGCGCGGCCCGACGGGCCGGGTTCTGACGCATCCCACACCTCTTTCCGCATCTGAAGTACTTCAACTGAACCACATCATGTGAAGTACGTCAATTGATGCATCCTGCTGCCCGGCGCGGACGCGGACATCACCATCTGGGGCCCGTCCGCGCACTGGCAGGTCACCGCCGGCGCGCTCCACATGGCCACCGACTAGACCCCCTACGAGGGCATGCACCTCACAGGCCGCCCGACAACGGTCATGGTCGGAGGCCGGATCGTCGTCGATGACGACACCCTCACTGATCCGACTCCCCAAGGCCGCCACCTCAAGGCCACCCTCGCGTGACAGGACTGGGGCTCAGGCACGCAACCTGAAGGCGGGCCAGTGGCCGCCCTGGAGCGGATGCGCGGTTCCTGGGAAGACTTGTGGTGCTCGCCCGGTCCAGCCGCTGTCGCTACGGCGCCACGCATCCATCGCAAAAGTAGACTTACGAGGACAAATATCCCCAATTGCGGGCATTGGTCCCGGCAATCTCGGCAATCCGCACTTTTCCCTTGAGGGGTTGTGACAGCCTAGTCACGGGTTGTGCCCATACGAGAGTCCGCATTAATCAATGTGGTGACTGCTGTCGACGCACCGAGGATGCCGATGCCTGAGTTCTTCCAATCCACTACCGGTGCCGAGCGACGGAATGTCCGGCGAGCCGGCAGGTCGGTGGCCCATGGTACGCATCGACAGAGTAAAATGCGCGCGCTTCACCTGTCCATTTTCATGCTCCCCTCGGTTGTCGTGGGCTTTCTCGGCTTCGCCGCCGTGGCGGTCGTGTACGACGGCGCCGCCGTGGGCCAGGGTGCGCGGCTGGTGCTGATCATGGCGACCGCGGGGGCCGCGATCACCCTCGGAGCCGCCTTCGTGGCGGCGGACTCGGCGACCCGCCGGATACAGCGGCAGCTCGCCGAGTCGGCCCTCCAGGGCCAGGAGAACATGCAGCGGCGGCTCGGCGAGCTCGGGTTCCTGATCGCCGAGGGGCGGCGGGACCTGCAGCGGCTGGCCGAGGGGCTCCGCGCCGGCGGGACGGCCGCCCCGATCAGCGAGGACTTCCCGCCTCCCGTCAACGCCGACTCCTACCTGCAGCTCGTGCATGAGCTGCGGAAGGCGCAGAGCGCGGCCTGGAACGCCGTGGTCGGCGCCGCAAGCCGCGATGCGGCCGGTGGAGGCGGTCACCGGGTCGCGGTCTTCGTCAACCTGGCCCGGCGGATGCAGTCGCTGTCGCATCGGGCCATCCAGGGGCTCGACGAGCTGGAGAACCAGGTCGAGGATCCAGACCTACTCAAGGGGTTGTTCAGGGTTGACCACCTCAGCACCCGCATGCGTCGCCAGGCCGAGAGCCTCGCAGTGATCGGCGGAGCCGCTTCGCGCCGCCGGTGGACCAAGCCGGTGACGGTGTACGAGGTGCTGCGCTCGGCCATCGCCGAGGTGGAGCACTACAACCGGGTCAAGGTGGTGCCTCCGGTCGAGGGGAGCCTGGACGGTGGCGCGGTCGCGGACGTCGTCCATCTGCTGGCCGAGCTCATCGAGAACGCCACCAAGTTCTCGCCGCCGCAGACGCAGGTGCTCATTCGCTTCGAGAGGGTTGCCGCGGGCATGGCCATCGAGGTCGAGGATCGCGGCCTGGGCATCCCACGGGAAGACCAGCGGCGGCTGAACGAACTGCTCGCCGACCCCGAGCGGGCCGACACCGAGGAACTACTGAAGGACGGGCGGATCGGACTGCTGGTGGTATCCGCGCTCGCTCGCCGCCACAAGGTCCGCGTCCAGCTCCAGGGCAATGTCTACGGCGGCACGCAGGCCATCGTCGTCGTCCCGGAGGAACTGGACGGCAGCGAAGCGGAGGAGGCGGAGGCGAGGCCCCCGGCGGAACCGGTGACCTCCGGGGCACAACCCGCCGCGAGCCCCTCGACCCCACTGCCGTCGCGTGTTTCCGGCTCCGGGCAGGGCCTTGAGACCCGGCCGGGTCTGCCACTGGATGAACGTGATGTTCTCGGCGCTTCCATGCCGCCGCCCCCGGCGGCCGAGGATTCCCGGTATCGGCTCTCTCCCTTGCCCGCGTCCGGCCCGCCGGCGGCCGTGACGGCCTCCGGGCCCGCGCCCGACTCCGGAACAGGGCCGGGCTTTCCGGGCGGTGACGGCGAGCGGCCGCCGTTGCCGCAGCGCCAGGCCCAGACCAACCTGGCGCCCGAACTGCTCAGTGCGCCCGCTCCCCAGCGGGATGATCAAGAAGTCGACTACAATCCGGGTTTTATGGCCGCATTCAAGAAGGGTTTGAACAGCGCGCAGGAAAACACCGACTTCGTCGATGACCCCGACAATGCGAACTGACGATAATCACACACGACAAGGAGTTTTCCGTTGAGTGCTGCCTCCCCGAACCAGGGTCGAGATCTTGCTTGGCTGTTGCGGGGGCTTGGCGAGCAGGTTCCGGTCATTCGCGGCAGCGTGCTGCTGTCGTCCGACGGCATGATGAAGGCCTCCGACGGCTTTGACCGCGCCGGCGCGGAACATCTCGCCGCGCTCGCGTCCGGGCTTTTCTCCATAGCGCGTAGTGCCGGAACGAAGTTCGACGACAGCAACGAGGTGCGGCAGGTCGTCGCGGAACTGAAGTCCAGCCAGTTGTACATCTCCTGGGCCGGCTACAATTCGGTGCTCGCGGTGCTCGCCCGAGCGGAGGCCGACCCGGCCGTCGTGGGTTTTGAGATGGCCCGGCTGATCAAGGCCGTCCGGCCCTTCCTGGACACCGCGGCACGGTCGACGGCCGCGACGAGCGACCGAAGCCGCGCGTTTTGACTTCCGGCGAGGATGAGCTCTGGCTCGACGAAGCCGCAGGGCTACTGGTACGCCCGTACGCGGTGACGGCCGGCCGCACCCATCCGACCGTCGACCTGGACATGCTGTCCTTGGTGGTGGCGGCCGACGGGCACCCTCCGGTCCTGGATCCAGAGCACGCCAAAGCGCTTGAGTTGTGCCGCAAGCCGACCCCGGTCGCCGAGGTCGCGGCGCACCTGCGGCTTCCCGTGGTGGTCACCAAAGTCCTCATCTCCGATCTGGTGGACAGCCGGGCGATGACCGCGCACGCGCCGCGAACCGCGGCCGATCCCACCGACCGAGCCCTTTTGGAGAAATTGCTCGATGGCCTACAACGAGTCTGAGGTGCTCCCCACTCAGGTCAAGATCCTCATAGCGGGCGGTTTCGGTGTGGGGAAGACGACGTTCGTCGGTGCGGTGAGCGAGATCGAGCCGCTGAGCACCGAGGAACTCATCACCTCGGCCAGCGTCGGCATCGACGATCTCGGCGGGGTCGAGAACAAGTCCACCACTACCGTGGCGCTCGATTTCGGCAGAATCACGATCGAACAGCACGGGATCGTCCTCTACTTGTTCGGGACGCCGGGGCAGCGGCGGTTCTGGTTCATGTGGGACGAGCTGTGCGCCGGAGCGTTGGGCGCGATCGTGCTCGCCGACACCCGCCGCCTGGAGGACTGCTTCGAGGCGGTCGACTTCTTCGAGAGCCGGGGGACCCGGTTCCTCGTCGCGGTCAACGAGTTCGACAACGCGTACCGCTACGGATCCGACGAACTGCGGGGCGCTCTCAAACTCGACCCGCGCGTACCGATCGTGCTGTGCGACGCTCGGGACCACACCTCCGCCATTTCCGCGCTGCGGGCTCTGATCCAGTACCTCATTACAGCCGCCCCTGCAGTCCCTGCCTGACAGAACTCGAATACATGGGGAACGCTCCATCCGGCGCCGCCGCCGCTTCGTTCTCGGGATTCGAGTTCTGTTAATCACCGCGCCCATCTTCACACTCGGCCATAATTGGAGGCCTCCGTGACGTATCCACCCAATGACCAGGCAGGGGCATTTTCGGCCCGTCCCTTGATGCCGCCCGATCGTGAAGCGTCCCAGCGCGCGAGGCGCCTGCGGGAGCTTGGCCTAGGGCAGGCGCGGGAGAGCGAATTCGATGAGTTCGCCCGTAGGGTCGCGATGGAAGCGCAGGAGCTTGTCGGGCTTCCCGGCACACCGGTGGCTTTCGTGAACCTCGTCGGCGACGATCAGTTCATCTGCGGTGTCCACACGCCACCGGCCGCCGCCGAACTCGTGGGCGGTGTCCTTGGGGCGAGAGTGCCCCTCGACGCCGGATACTGCCCGCATGTCGTCGTTCGGCGCAAGGCCCTGATTCTGGACGATGTCCTTGACTATCCGCGCTTCGCGGGCAATCCGATCGTCGACAAGCTCATGGTGCGCAGCTACGCCGGAGCTCCGCTGACCGACCGCACGGGCACGGTTCTCGGCACGATCTGCGTCGTGGACAGCGAACCGCGCCCGTGGGGCAGGACCGGACTGGATCTCCTGAAGCGCAGGGCGGCCGACCTCGTGGACCTGATACACCGCCGCGAGGGCCTGTCGGGCTAGCCGGCCGGCGGGTCCGGTGAGAGGTCCGGAGAAACGGACCGGGGACGATCCCGGCGCCGCTCTCCGGGCCTCCTCGGCGATGAGACCGGTCAAGGCTCAGGCCGCCCGGCAACCTCTTCTTGTGCCGACAAGGGCGCCGGCCGGTGAGGGGCGCCGGGAGGACCACGGTGGCCGAATCGCGGCCGCCGTGTTCGTCGGCGAGCCCGGATCACGAGGCCCGTTGCCGACCCTTCGGCCCGTAGGCGTCGAGTATTCCGGTGGCCAGCAACCGGAATTCCGTGGCGACACCGGCGATGTCATGTCTGAGGAACTCGATGGCGGGCCGGACCCGTGCCGGATCGGCGGCGGTCTCGGCAGCCCACTCCAGGACCAGGGTCACCGCGATCAGGTAGGCGATCGCGCGGCCGGCGAGGACCTGCTGCGCCTGGCCCAAGGGCTGGTCGAGGAAACTCAGGTCCTCCCGGAGCGTCGCGACGGCAGGCGCTGTGAGCGGCCAGTCGGCCAAGAACCCGCTGAGGGGCCGACCGGACCGCCGGGTCAGGCAGTGCGCGGTCAGCTGCTGGCTGAGCATGTCGTTGTTGCCGTCGAAAATACTGAAGACGCGTGTGTCCAGGAACGCCTGACCGGCGATGTTGGTGGGCGATCCGCAGCGGTATCCCTCAGCGCCGGTCAGCTGCTGATAACTCTGGGCCGCACTGATCATCCGCTCGGTCGCGACGGTTTTGAGAGCCTGCACGGCCGGAAACACCGGAGTCAGGTCGCCCTTGAAGTCCACCATCGTCTTCAGGTAGTGGCTGAGCGCTTCGCAGATGGTGGAGGAAGTGTCGATGGCCGCGAGCCTGTAGTTCACGAACCCGATCCTGGACTGCGTTTTCCGCCCGATCTGGCGGCCATCCGCATACGCGTGCGCCTCCCGGCTGATGCGGCGCAGGAATCCGGCCCCCGCCGCCGCCAGCAGCGCTCGCGACGCCAGGAACACGTCCACCGAGTCCAGGCCCGTCTCCTCGGCATCGATCCGCCGATGCCGAGGGACGGTCACATCGATGTCGTTGACCCCGTAGTCCAGCAACTTCAGGCCGAGCGCCTCGTACAGTTCGACGGTGCGGAACCCCTCGCTCCGCCTGACGACGAAGTAGCCGTACTCGCGACGGTGTGCGTTCTTCGCAAGGACCAGCCACCAATCTGCTGAAGAGCTGAGAGCCTGCCAGTGCTTGCGGCCGCGGATCCGGTAGCCTCCCTCGCACTCCTCGAATGTGGTCGTCATGGAGGACAGGGCCGAGCCGGCGCCCGGTTCGGTGGCGGCGAGCCCGGCCATCACGGGATCGCCGCCGGCGAACAGCGGCAGCATCTCCTGCTTGACCTCTTCACCGGCCCACTTCACCACCGGTAGAAGCGCCAGTGCCGTGTTGACTATCACGTAGACACCGAGGGCCAGGTTCCATTCGGAAGCCGTCTCGACGATCCGGCACATCTCGACGCTGCTGTCCCGCCCTCCGTACCGCTTGGGCAGAGTCGGAAGCCGAACCCCGGCCCTCACGAGAAGCGCCCAACTTTCGGGCGGCAGGACCTGCTGCGGGAAGGTCGCAGAGTCGAACTTGGATGCGACCGCGTCGAAGCCGGCGATGAACTCGTCCGTCGACAGAGCCAGCAGATGATTCGTCGGCAGTACATCATTCGTCATGGTGTCCGCTCTCACGGGTCGTCCTGCCAGAGGCAAGGGGGGAAGCTGCCAGGTTCCGGCGATCAAGTGCGCGCTCACGTTCGTTTCATCCGCCGCAGCAGGCCATGGACCACCTTCCGAATCACCTGGATCTTGGGCATACGTCATGGTCATTCGGCTGATCAAGGAGTGCAAGGAACATAATGCTTACCACAGTGGACGTGTGAATCATTCGCCCGGCGTGACCTGCACAGACTCGCGGATCGGCAGGGCTTGCCCTCCTCGGGTCTTGACCTGGCCACAACGCAACCGCGAGAAGTGGTTCCAGTCCGCATGCGGAGATACACCCGGACGGGAGTACCACGACGTCACGCCACGGACAGATTCCACACTCGAACCGACCGCGATGCTGATCAAGGTTACACGGAGCCCTTTTCAGCGTGACGCGCCCCCGCGAAGTCTCAGAGTGTGGACAGGCCTGTCGGGTCCTTTACAGGGCCTTACGCAGGTGGACCAGGGCCATCAACACACCGCCGAGAACTACTGCGCAGTCGACCCGTCCGGGACCGGCAAATCCACAGCCTCTCGCCACCTTCGGCGCCGGCACAATTCACGCCGGATTCGAAACCCGCTACCGCGCCGCCGCCGACCTGGTCGCCACCCTCTACCGCAGGACGGCGGCGACTCCGTCGGCCGCATCATCGAGACCCCGCCGCGCCCAGACCTGATCATCGTCGACGAGGCCGGCTTCGCACCCCTGGAGAACAGCGTCGTGGCGTCCGGAACGTCACTCATGCCCCCCGGTGCGGCGCCGGCAGCGGAGCTAGGATCGCCGTGGGCCCGCTTCGGGGAAGAGGTAGACGACGGCCACGGGTACCCCACCGTGACCGTCGGCGGAGTGCGCCCGATCGGACTGCGGACACTCCGTGCGAGCCCCGCGCCAGAGAGCCCCGAATCTGGGCGAGGCTCCTTCCCACCTGAACATGAGCCGGCGTGCTGGAAGAGATGGCGATGACTCCGGGAAGACGCCCACTGGCGACGGTGTGGTATCCCCGGGGCGCTGCAGGGAGGCTGGCGGGAGGCCACAGGATGGACCAGTTGCTCGAACCGGGACGATCCAGCCGCGTACGTGACGCCATTGTCCGAGTCGTTACCGGGCGCGGTGCGGGCGCTCCCTTCCCCGCACATTTCCCGAATTGTGATCACCAGAAAGTTCGTCATCGTTTCCTGCGTTTGATCGCCACCCAGAGGGCTGTTGCCTGTGAACCCCTTGAACAGGTCGGCGATCTGATCGTCCGAAGGGTGGCATTCACCTTGCGCAGCTTCGCCCGGGTCTCCGGCGGCAGCGGAAGCTCGACGGCATCGGCCGCCAACTCACCCACTTCGGCCGCGAAGTCTGCCCTCCATTTCGCCCCCTTTCTCGTGCCTCTGGCCAAACATCTGTGACGGAACGGTTCGGCTTCAGGTGAGGGGTTCGGTGTCGGCGGGGAGGTCGAAAGTGAGGCCGCTGGAGCCTTCGCCGCGGCCGGCGCCGCGGCGGGCGCTGAGCCAGACGGCGACGCGGCCGTTGCCCCAGCGGGTGCGGTTGTAGGCGACGGTGACCTTGGTGCCGGTCTGCGGGACCTCTTCTTCGTTGAGGAAGTACGAGCGTTGCGGGGCGGCGTCCAAGCCCTCGCGGAGGATCGTGGTGCGGGGGCGGACGGGCTTGGCGTCGATCTCGCTGGGCATGGCGGCGCGCTGGAGCTGGATCTTGCGGCTGTCGCCGGGGACGTGCACGGGGATGAACGGAATCCAGTGGCCGGGGACCGAGGTCATGGCCAGGTAGGCGATGGGGGCCAGCGGGGCGGTGGGGGGCGTGGGCGGGAACAGGCGGCGGCGCTGGGCGAGGATCTCGGCGGCGACCTCGCCGCCGCGGCGGCCCGGGCCGGTGGGCAGCCGTACGGTCTGCTCGATGCCCCACACCATGTTGGCGTTCTCGTCGCGGATGAGGTCGACCTCTTCCAGGACGGGTCCGTCGGCGACCTTGGGGACGGTGGGGGCGAGGAACAGGCCCGTGTCGGCGGGGACGGCGTCCGAGCCGATGGTGTCCAGGGTGAACATGGACCAGCGCTGCCAGTCGTTGTCGGGCCCCGCACCGGCGGGCGTGATCCACAGGCGCTGGCCGAAGACGTCGGTGACGGCCAGGCCGCGCAGTGAGGCCAGCGTTCCGGTGGGCAGGTCGCACGGCAGGTAGAACCAGTCGTTGCTGTAGACGAGGGCGAACTCCAGGACGACCAGGCGGGCCATGTCGGTGCGGTCCGGGCGGACGGCGGCGAAGTTGGTCTTGCCGTCCTCCACCGCCCACCAGCGCGGCAGCGGCATGCCGGAGTAGCGCACCGGGGCCGGGAAGACCGTGCGGTTGATCGGGGCGGGCGGTGCGGCGGCCCCGCCCACCCGGGTGCCGGGGTCGATGGAGAAGGCATGCCAGTCGAGCTCGCCGCCCGGATACTCCTGTGCGGTCAGCACCTTCTCCGCGCCCCCCGGCTGCCCCGCGGCGACCGAGAACCGATGCTCCAGGCGGCGCGGATCCCAGGTGGCGTCGCCCGCGGGCTGATCGATCAGGCCGTCGAACCAGCCGACCAGCCGGACGCCCAGCTCGTTGATCAGCCTGCGGTGCGGGGGCGCGACATGGTCGATGCCGTCGGCGGCCTCATGCCCCGCCTTGATGCGAAGGTACAGCTCGTACCCGTCCATCCGGCGGCCGGCGACGGCCTGCAGCGTGGACCAGACCTCGGGGTGGGCCACCCGCGGGGTGTCGGCGTCGCTGGCCGGGGACGGCAGTGCGATGGGATACAGCTCGACGAAGTCCTGCCGATGGTGGTGGATCTGCGGGTGCAGGCTCATCAGTTTGAGCCAGCGGCGGCCGATGGCAAGGCGCAGATCGTACGAGATCCGCTCCGGCCCGAAGGCGAACGGCAGCGCCCGGCGCTCGGCGACGTCCTCCAACGGACGGTCGGCGGGCAGATTCTCAGCCGAGCCGCCCAACGCGGACTGGAACCGGCTCGGAACCGCCATCCCCACGGAGTACATGGCGGTGACCGGCGTCCCGGCGTCGGAGCCGCGGAACTCGCCGAGCTGCCATTGCCGGGTGAGCAGCCACAGCGCGTCCCGCACCTCCACGCGCAGGGCCCGCTCGAAGTCCGCCGTGCGGGGACGTCCCTCCAGCCGGTTCCACAGGCCGACGGTCGGGAACTCCCGCTCCGCCAGGGCCTTCGGCAGGTTCTCGATGCGCTCTGTCATGGGTTCTTCCCGCGCAGATTGTTGGTCGCGAAGTCGGTGCCGATGGTGATCGGCTTGCTGGCGGCCGACACCAGCGTGGCGGGCAGCAGGTGGGCGTAGGCGGTCTCGTCCAGGTGCGCGGGCTCGACGGCGCGGGCCTTCATCAGGTCGTACGTCTCGTGCAGCGCCGCCACCAGGTCGTCGGCGTTCCACGTCCCGGTACGGGTGGGCGGGGTGACCAGCAGCATGGCCTGCGGCGGCTCGGAGTCGGGCTTGTCATAGTGCAGCGCGATCCCGGTCGTCTCCTTCTGCGCCGGGATGACCTCGGTCCACTCGTCCAGCAGCAGACCGCAGAAGTCGACGGTCGGCGGAGTGGGTTTGGCGGCGTAGTGCGCGGTGAACAGCAGCCGGTCCTCATCCAGCGTCGTGCCCGGCGCGAACTCCATGGCCAGCCAGTGGTCGTCCGTCCGGTACGGCAGCTGGATCGGCACCAGCTCAGGCTCCTCGAAGCCGGGCAGATGGCCGAGCAGTCCCCCGTCACGGCGGAGCGCGTCGCTCAGGATCGTTACCTGCTCCCACAGCCGCGGCTTCTCCCTGACTCGGGCGATGCCGTGCAGCCAGTCGTCCACCGGGAAGTCGCGCCCCGCGTCCTCCAGGTGCTCGATCAGGTCGCCGCTGTCGTCGCGGGCCTTCTTCCAGTCCGAGGCCAGCGCGGCCGACGGGGTGTATTGCGGTACGGCCAGTACGTCCTCGCCGAGCAGCGCCTTGAGGGTGTCGAGCGCGGCTTCCACCCGGTCGGGCCCGGGCACCGCCGCATCGTGCTCGATCAGCGCCGCGTCGGTGGCGGTCAGCCGCTCCACGATTTCGGCTTGCAGCGCCCGTGCCCGGTCCAGCAGTTCCTTCCCGTACGCGACGACCAGGTCCTGGTGGGGGGTCAGCGTCAGCCCGGCCGGGTCCAAGCCGGTCAGCGGCAGCAGCGCGGCGACCTCGGCCAGCAGCCCGCTCAGCGTCTTCTGGCCGGTGCCGGCGACCTCGCGCAGATCCCGCAGCTTGTTCTGGAACACCTGCCGCCGGTTGTTGATGATCGAGCGCAGCCGCTGAGGCGTGTTCGGGCGCGGCGCGGTCGGCGTGGTGGTCAGCAGCCGCTCGATCCGCTCCAGCAGCCGGAACCGCTCCGCGGCCACGGTGGCCGCAGGGAGCGCGTCGTAAGCGGCGATGAGCGCGTTGGCGTCGGCCAGCGCCTTGGCCATCCGGCCGGCGACCTCGTCGACGGCCGCGAGCACCTCGGTGTAGCGGTCCCGCCGCCACCCGGCGGCCTCGCCCCAGCCGCTGCGCACCATGCCGAATCCGCCCGCCGTCGCGATCAGATCCCCGTACCGGCGCAGGAACGCGTCGATGCCGCTGATCAACTCGCTGCGCCGGACCGGCGCAGGCGGCTCCGGGAACAGCGGCCCGAGGTCGTTCAGGTAGCCGGTGACGGCCGTGCGCAGCGCCACCAGCGCGTCCCGCACCGCCACCAGCCGCTCGCGGGGCAGCGTCACGGCCGCGTCGGCGGAGCGGTCGACCGGGGCGTCCCCGGCGGCCGGGATCAGGTCGGTGGGCCGCACGGGCCGGGACGTGGTCAGCAGCGAACGCAGAGCCGCGATCAGTGGCGACAGCTCGAAGAACGTCACCTTGCCGGTGATGCGCCTGGTGTGCTCGATCACCAGCCGCGCGTCCGGACGTGGCTGGTCGCGGGTGGCGACCACGCCGATGATCCGGTCGTCCAGATCGGTCATCGACGCCTCGCTGGCGGGCCGTACCGCCCACAGCAGGTCGATCGGCCGCAGCCGCAGGTCCCGCTGGGTGACCACGCTGCTGCGGGCCACCCCGTTCACCGGGTCGGTCCAGGTGACCAGCGCGGCCACATCCCGCTGGTCGGGCAGCAGCGTGGGCAGCCAGTCGTCCACGGCGGGCTCGGCCTTGGCGCGCGGGCCTTCGCCCTGCACGGACGGTGCGCTGTGGCCCGGCCGGATGCCCGGCGTCAGCTGCAGAGCCATCCGGTGGGTCAAGGTGGTGCCGCTGCGCGGTGTCCGGACCACCTCGGGTTCGGGCGCGACGCCTTCCTTCGCGTAGGCGTCGAGGGTCGTCGTCGCCCGCTCGGGATTGCCCGCGAGCACCTGGTGCGTGCTTTCGGCCACCGCCAGGTCCGCCAGCGCGTCGTGGGTGTCGAGGAGCCGGTGCACCTCCTCGTTGATGGCCCTGCGCTGGTCGGCGTCGGGGTCCGGGAGCCCCTGGGCGCCGAACGGGTAGACGTCCGCGCCGGGCACCTGGGTCACCCGCCGCACGAGTTCGAGGCCGTCGATGACGTTGCGGGCCTCGACCAGCTCGACGGCGGTGCCGGGGGACGGCTCGGTCTCCTCGATGCGCCCGGCCCGCAGCGGGAAGGCCCCGCGTAGCGCGGTGATGAACGAGTCCAGCTCGGCATCCGGATACCGGTCGTGCAGGGCCCGTTCGAGCCGGTAGCCGAGCAGGGCGCCCAGCGACTGGCCCCGCCGCAGCCCGTCCAGCAGGGTCAGCGCCACCCGGACCCGTTCGGAACTCAGGTTGACGGCGAACGTGTGCCGGTCGGCGGGACTGGCGTTGGCGATGTATCCGGCGCGGAGGACCGCGGCGGTCGTGGCCTGCGCGGGCGAGGGAGCGTGAATGTATCCGCCGTTGGCCTTGTCGTGCATCAGTGGCTGCGTGCCCGGCGGGTTGAACAGCTGCCCGAGGTCGCCGCTCAGCTCGACCGGCGTCATGCCGGGGCGCGGCTTGGGCCGTACCTCCTCCAGCCAGCCGTACGCACCGAGGTGGATGCCGCGCCGGGCCGGTCCCGTGCCGGACGCCCCGTAGCGCAGCTCCGCGAGCCGCTCGTTGACCAGCCCCAAGCGCCAAGCGTCGAGCCGGTACGTCGCGCAGTCCAGGTGCTCGGTCAGCACCCGTTCCAGCCGGGCGGTCGGCAGCCCGGCCAGGTGTTCCAGCGCGTCGATCTGTTCGGCGAGCTGCACGGTGGCCGGGCTCTGCCTGATGACCTCGGGGATGAAGCTCGCCACCAGCCGGTCCGGGCTGCCGGTGATGGCTCGGTCCGGCGAGTACAGCTGGCGGAACCGGCTCTCGCTGTCCACCGGGGGTGCGCCGGGCCGGTTGGGACGTACGTGGACGAACAGCGGATCGCGCGCGGGTGGCACCGTGCTCCCGGCTGCGGCGGCCAGGCGGCGGGCGGCGTCCTCCCAGGCGAGCAGGACCGCGTGCCGCGCCAGCAGATACAGCAGCGCCGCGGGCGGCTTGTCGCCGTTGAAGCCCAGTTCGAGCCGGACGGTCTCCAGGTCCTGCTCGGCGTGCTGGGCGAGCCAGTGCAGGTAGTTGCCGCCGTCGGGAAGGTACGCGCGGATGTGGTCGCTCTCCGACAGCGGCCGGTCGTCGACCAGCGGTCCGAGCAGTGGATACTGGTCGCCCACGAACAGCCGCCGGATCACCTCCGGGTCGGCTCCAGGCGGGACGGCATAGCCGAGGCGGTTGAGCAGGGCACGGATCGGCTGCGGCATGTTGAGCTGGTCCAGCGCGGGGATGACGCGCGGGCCGCCGCTGTTGAGGTTCTCCCGGTTGAAGATGTCCTCGACGCTCTGCGCGTACCGCTGGTAGAACTCCGCCGACGTCGGATGCAGCGCCAGGATGTCCAGCAGCAGCTGATGGGGGTCGCCGCCCTTGCCCAGGTAGCTGACCTTCGCGAGGGCCTTCTGCCAGTCCCCCGCCGCCACGCTGAGGAGCTTGTGCAGCCCGCGGCGGTGCGTCGCGCCTTCCGGGAAGGACATCTTGGAGAAGGCGGTGGTGGGCAGGATGCCGTACGGCTGCCGCCCTATCTTGACCGCCGGGACCGGGCCGCGCCCCGACACGTACCGCACGAAGAACTCGCGCGTCTGGTCGACCACCTGCTCGGACAGGATCGGATGCATCATGCCGCGCAGGTACGCGCCCCAGGTCGCCGGCCACAGGGCGACGTTGGCCGCGCGGGCGTCACGCTGGTCGGTGCCGTCGGCGTTGGGCATGCCGGTCAGCACGGCCGGGTCGATGCCGAGCAGGTCGGCCAGCCACTGCCCGTCGGTCCGGGTCCGCCAGTCGTCAGGCGCGTCCGCCGCCGCGAACCCGAAGGCGGTGCGCAGCGCTGCCTGGGCTTCGGCGCGGCGGTCCTGCCCGGCGGGGGCGGCCTCGCTGTTGTTGGTCGGGGTGCCCTGTGGCAGCAGCCCGTACCCGGACGGGCTGCGCAGCTGCCGGGTGATGAGGTCGGCCAGCTGGACGGCCGTCTGCTCGGGGCCGGACCGCTCCCGCAGCCCGAACACCAGTAGCCGGTCCAGGCCGTTGCGGATCTGCGGGGTGAGCGGGATGCGCAGGCCCATGCCGAGTGTCACCGCCCGCCCGAAGTCGGTCAGCCACTGGAGCTCGTCGGGCACCCGCAGCGCGCCGGTCCGCTCATCCACCTTGAGCTGTTCGTCGGCGTCGGCCTCGGGGTCGGGGCTGACCGCGAGCGCGTCGGGCACCGCCTCGCCGGTCGCCGTCAGCACCCGCTCGCCGCCCACGTATCCGAGCACGGTGAAGCGGTCCGGCAGGAGCCTGGCCTTCGCCGCCTGGGTCCACGACTGCTCGGCCAGGCTTCCCGCGGCCGGCGGCGGCAGCACGAGGAACGCGACCATCACCGCGTCGTCGACGGCGGTAGGCGCGGCGTCAACGCCCACCGGCCGCCGGGTCCGGATCGTGTCCGCCCGGCCGGCCCCGACGTCGGCGCGCAGCGCGGTGTCGGCGGCGCGCAGCTTGGCCCGGTCGCCGTGCGCGCGCCACACCGCCGTCCAGTACGTGACGGTCGGTTGCCGGTCCGCGGCCGGTACGGCCTGGCCGGTCACGACCACCAGCACGGTCGCGCCCTCCGGCACCGTCACGGGCCGGTCGGCGAGGTTGGCGGGGGTACGGGTCCGCAGCAGCCAGCCGGCCCGGCCGCCGGGCACCCGAGCGACCAGCTCCTGCCAGGCCGCCTGCTCGGCCACCGCGTTTCCGCCGGTCCGCCAGTGCGCCGTCCAGTACGCGTCCACCGCGGCGATCTCGGCGCGGGTCGGCTTGGGCTCGAACTTATCGGTGCACCACTCGTCCGGGAAGATCCGTACCAGCAGCTCGGTGGCGGTGAACCGGGTCTCCACCCGGACCGGGCCGAGCAGTACCGGGAAGTCGTCGCTGAGCGCGGTCACAGCAGCATCTCCTGAGCGTGGACGGCCATCAGCACCGGAGCCTGGAACAGCATGTAGGCCACGTCGGCGGAACTCAGCCCGCCGTGCCAGACGGGCAGGAACGCGTCCTCCAAGTGCTGGTCGTTCTTCTCGGCATCGGCGGCGGGGTCGTCGAAGTCCTTGAGCGGGACCTGCACAGTGCTCGTGTCCAGCCGGATGAACCCGGTCCCGCCCGGATCCACGTCGGCCCACGTCAGGTCGTTCCACACCTCGACCGGGGTGGGCGGGCCCTCGTCCGCGCCGAACCGGGGGTCGCCGGGACGTTCCTGGATCACGAAGAACCAGCCCGCCGCGCCGGTGGCGAAGTCGCCCTTGGCCTCGGCCGCCGTCAGGTCGAAGCCGAGCAGGGTCAGGTCGGGGTCCACCTTGGCCTCGTACAGCGGGAGCCTGATCTCCTCCAGCGTCGGGTGCGCGGGGTCTGCGAGTTCGACCGGGACCCGTTCCTGGGCCGGGTCCGGCGGTCCCGCCTCGGGCTGCCAGCGGGCGCGGTGCGCGTAGATGGCGGCGTTCGGATACTTCCTCAGCAGGTCGCCGCGGATGACCAGAACGAGGTCGTCGGCCTGCTCGCCGGTCTCCCGCGCGTCGTTCTCACCGAGTTCGGCGGCCTTCGGCCAGGTGTGCAGCGGCTGGATGTCGTACTGCTTCACGCCCCCGCGCGTGTCCCAGAACTGCCGGAAAGGCGAGCCGCGCTGGTCGGTGGGGTACTCGCGCCAGAGCAGCTCGCGGGCCATCTCGTGGTTGAGTCCGACGAGGTAGGACTCGATGAACTCCTGGTTGGTCTCCAGCAGCGTCACCGTGTTCCGCGGGATCAGCCCGAGGTTCGGGGCGAAGTAGTCCACCGACAGGTCCAGCAGCGCCTTGTACATCGGCAGGTCGATGACGGGATACGCCATCGCCTCGATGAACCGCTCGGCGAACGACCGCAGCCGTTCCGGCAGGCTGACCGACGTCAGCAGGCTGGTGGGCACGGTCTTCTCGGCGCGCAGGCCGGTCATCATCGCGTCGGTGGTGGCGCGGACGTTCAGCGGCTCGTCGCCGCCCTCGGTCCGGCCGCCGACGCCCGCCGCGTGCCAGCCCCGGTAGATGTCGCGCAGCCCGTCCTTGAAGCGCTTGGCCTCCTCGCTGTCGGCTCCGCCTTCGGAGGGGACGAACGTGTCGCCCGGCAAGGTGATCCGGAAGTCGGCGCTGCGCGGAAGCCGGTCGACCGGATCGGCTGGGTCGGCCTCGATGGCGGCCGTGAGCCCGATCGGCGGTGGTGCCGGGTGCAGGACATCGGTCAGCTGCTCGGTCGTCACCACCGCGTCGGGAGTCTCCTTGGCGCCGGCCGCCGTCACGGGGTCGTCCGGGTCGTCCATCCGCGGGATCAGCGCGTCGGGCGGCGTGGTCTCACTGAACGGCAGGTCGCGGATCAGCCGCCCCGGCCGCAGCATCCGCCGCATCGGCGGGGACAGCGGCGCGGCCGTCACGCGGCTGCGCGCCACGTGGAACCCGACCGCGACCCGCTCGCCCTCGACCGCCGCCGCCCCGCGCACAGCACGATCACGCGTGGTCACCCGCGAGTTGGCGGGAGCGGTGAGCACGAGGGCCTTGCCGGACGGCACCGGCTCCTCGGCCAGCATGATCGGTGCGCCGGCGGGCTCCACATGCTTGGCCTGCAGCACGGTCCCGACCTCGCGGGCGAGCTGGGCGGCGCGGATCTTGGCGTTGGCCGCCAGCACGTCGCCGACCTGCGCCCAGGCGGCGACCATGAACTCCTCCTGCCGCTCCTGGACGACGCGGGTGCCCAGGTGGGCGGCGACGCGGTAGCGCGGGTCCAGGTTGAGCCGGTGCACCCAGTTGCGGTCGGGCGTGATCGGGCTGCCGTCACGCTCGGTCAGCAGCCGGTTCGCGGGGGCGTGCCAGCGCCCGTACAGCGGCGGGGTGATGATCGGATCGACCTCGCCCGCCACGTCCTGCACCCCGTGGGCGGCGTGCGCGGCGGCCGGGGTCTGGTCGAGGTAGGCGTCGGCCAGGTTGACCAGTCCAGCGAGGGCCTTCTGGAACGGATGCGGGTACGGCTCGTCCCACTTGTCGTAAACGTCGCCCTTGGGACGGTTGGGCGACTGGAGTGCGCCGCCCAGCTTGAGCACGCCGTGCAACTCCGCCGGGCTGGTGATGGGCGGCAGCCCCGGCCCGGCCGAGTTGTGCACGTCGAGGTCGCGGCGGCCGATGGCCGGGTCGGCGGGCCGGGGCTCCAGCAGCCGGACCAGGTACTCGAAGTCGCCCGCGCTGCCGGTGCCGAAGAACCAGCGGTGGTAGTACGGCAACGTCGCGGGCTCGGGGCGGCCTGGGTAGTCGGGGCCCCAGCTGGAGTGCAGCGCGCCGGGCGCGGTGGCCGGGTCCAGGCCGAGCCCGGCCAGGCGGCCCGTCTCGAACGCGGGGACCAGGAACGCGTGGTAGCCGGTGTCGGGCTTGAGCCGCCGCGGGCACATCAGCCGCGAGCACGCCAGATCGGCGTTGGTGATCAGCACCTGGCGCAGGGCGGCGAGCGCACCGGCGGGATCGTCGTTGGCGACCAGGCCGTCCAGCGCGCCGTTGACGTGCACGTGCGCCCAGGCGCCGAGCTGGCCCGGTGGCGGCAGCGTCCCGGCCGGGTCCTTGACCTGGATCGACGGCAGCGGCCGCCCGGCGACCGCGCCCTCGGTGAACTCCGCGCCCGGGTCGCCCGCCGGCTCGGCCGCCCCGGCGAGCACGACGAGCGCCAGCCAGGGCAGCAGCCGCTTGGTGGCCCCGTCGGGCGGGGCCGGGCTGTAACTCCACGGCAGGCCCTCGTCGTAGAACTCGATGTGCGCCAGGTAGTTGGGCTCCACGTTGGTGATCCAGGGCCGCGGCTCCACCCGCGAGATCACCCGGGGATCGACCCCCACCACGTCGCCCGGCCCGTACATCTGCACGGCCTTCTCGACGTCGCGGGTGATCGTGCCGCCGGACACGCCGTCCCCGGTCAGCCGCAGCTTGACCGGGATGACCGCCCGGTCGGCGGTGCCCGGATCGGTCGTGATCCGGGTGCTGAGGCCGGTCCGCAGCCACGGCAGGAAGGAGTACGCGTTGCTCACGGTGTCACCGGGCCGGTGCCGAAGATCTCGCTGGTGGCGGTGACCTCGGTGGCGCCGGGGCCGGCGGCGGCAAGGCCCGCGCGGGCGATGCCGCCGGTGACCAGTACCGTGCCGCCGGTCAGCGGGACGGCGGCGAACCCCCACCGGCCCACCGTCAGACCGCCCGCCGGGCTCCAGTTCCGGGTGGCCGCGTCGAAGATCAGCGCGCTGGCGTAGCCGACGCCGTTGTCCGGGGTGTCGGTGCCGCCGGCCACCAGCACCTTGCCCCCGCCCAGGGAGACCGACCGATGCAGGCCGCGCCCGGCGGGCATGTCCTGCACCGCGCTCCACACGCCCGCGACGGGGTTGAACGTCTCGGCGGTGGCCCTGCTGAACGGGTCGAAGGTGCCGTTGCCCGGTGCGCCCGGAGGACTGCCGCCACTGGCCAGGACGGTGCCGTCCGGGAGCAGCGTGGCCTGGTGCCCGCTGCGCGCCACCAGCAGGCTCCCGGTCGGCGTCCAGGTACCGCCGGTGCCCGAGGCCGGATCGTACAGCTCGCAGAAGGCCAGGGCCGCGTCGGTCTCGCGGGACACGGGTGCGCTGCCGCCGACCACCAGCACCTTGCCGGTGTTGAGCACGAGCGCCGGGTGGCCGCAGCGCGCGTCGGTCATCGCGGTGACCTCCGTCCACGCGCCGGTGTCCGGGTCGTAGACCTCGGCCGAGCGCAGCGCCTTGACCGACTGCCCGGACCGGGTGGTGCAGCCGCCCGCGACGAGCACCTTACCGTCGGGCAGCAGCACCGCGCTGTGCCCCCACCGGCCGGTCTTCAGGCTGCCGGTCGCGGTCCAGGTGCCCTGAGCGGGGTCGAACACCTCGGCGGAGGCCAGTCCGGCGGACGGGAACGTCGCCGCCCCGGTGATGCCACCGGTGACCAGCACCTTGCCACTGCCCAGCAGGGTGACGGTGTGCAGCCGCCTGGCGGTGTGCAGCGCGGCGGCGGCCGTCCACGTCTTGGCGGACGGGTCGTACAGCGACACTTGCCCCAGCGCTTCTCCGGCGGCGCCGGCTCCACCGGCCACCAGGACCTTCCCGCCGGCGAGGACGACCGGGCTGTCATGCTGGCCGGACCACACGCGCGCGGAGGGAAGGGCCCCGGTGCTCGTCCACTGTCCGGTAGCCGCCGCGGTGGGACTGGTCATGGGGTGCCTCCGTCGTCAGGGCGTGAAGATCTCGGCGGTCGGGGTGAGGATGTCGGTGCCGGGGTGCGGGGCGGCAGCGGCCGAGCGGGTCCGGCCACCGGCCACGAGCACCCGGCCGTCGGGCAGGTCGATCACGGCGAACGCCCACCGGCCGGTGGCCAGGCCGCTCGCGGGGGTCCAGGTGCCGGCGGCCGGGTCGTACAGCAGCGCACTGCGGAAGCCGCCGTCGAAGGCGGGGGCACGGGTGCCGCCCGCCACGAGCACCAGGCCGGACCGCAATGGCAGGGCGCGGTGCCGGGTACGCCCGCCGGGCATGTCGCGAACCGCCGTCCATGTGCCGGATCCGACGGTGAAGCGTTCGGCACTGGCGAGGGCGGCGGAGTCGTACGGACCGCGCGCCGGGCCGGTCGGGGCATCGCCGCCGGTCACCAGGACGGTGTCGTCGGCGAGCAGCGTCGCCTGGTGACCGGCGCGAGGTGTGGCGAGCGAGCCGGTCGGGGTCCATTCGCCGGTCGCCGGGTCGTAGATCTCGCAAAAGCCGAGCGCGGCGCTGGTCCGGCCGGTCTTGAGGACGCCGCCGACCACCAGGACCCGGCCGTCCGCGAGCAGTACGGCTTGGTGGTCGGAGCGGGGGTCGGTCATCGCGGTCTCGGTCCACTGCCGTTTGGCCGGGTCGTACACCTCGGCGGACGCGAGCGAGTTGCCGCGGGCGCCGGTGCCGCCGGTGACCAGGATCCTGCCGTCGCGCAGCACGGTGGCACTATGGCCGGACCTGGCGGTGCGCATCGACGGAACGTCGCTGCTCCAGGTCGCGGTGAGCGGGTCGAAGATCTCGTTGGTCGCCAGGGGCTCGGTCTGGGTCACGCCGCCGGCGGCGAGGACCCGGCCGTCCGGCAGCAGGCAGAGGGTGTGCCCGTCGCGGGCGACCGGAAGCGGCGCGGCGGCGGCCCAGTTCCCGGCGATGGGATCGAAGAGCGCGGCGGCGGCGAGCGGCTTGCCCGCGGCGTCCTGACCGCCGGCGGCGAGAATCCTGCCGCTGCTCAGCCGTACCGCTGCCGGGGCGATGGCCGGGGTCGGCAGGGAGCCGGTGGAGGTCCACGACTGCGGGGCGACGGGCAGGGCGGCCGCCTCGGATTCGGGGATGACGTGCAGCCGGCCGATGAGCGCGGGGTCCGCCATGACCCACTCGGCGAGGGCCTCCTCGGCCGCCGCCTGGCTGCGGAAACTCGCCGCGGCCGAACCGAGCGAGGCCGGCGGGAAGGCCTGGGCGTTGTTGCGCAGGTGGGCGACCACGAAGCGCTGGCCCGTGACCTGCACGGTCTCGTCAGGGGTGTACGGCCGGCGCTGGTCGGCCTCGCGCTGCGACAGGGGTGAACGGCTGGTGCTGCTGCCCTCCAGAAGCCGGGTGAACACGGCCGGGCTGACGCTGGTCAGCGTCTTGGTGGGCGCGGCGGTGGGGGCGACCTGGCGGACGAGTCCGTCGGCCCGCACGATCGTACGGGTCAGCGGTCGTACGGTGCCGGGCCGGCGGCGCAGCCTGCTGTCGATGACGATCTGCTCGTAGCGGGCGCTGCGCTTGACGACGCGGGCGGAGGCGATCGCGCCCTGCGCCGCCACCAGCTCCAGCCCCGCGTCCTGGTCCTCGTACGCCGGTCGCGACAGTTTGGTCGCGTCGTCCATGTCCTGGAACTGAGCCATCGCGAACTTGTCGGCGGTGATGGAGGCGCGCACGAGGCCGCTGCCGGGCAGGGGCTCGACGGTGAACCGTCTGCCGTCGCGCGGCCGCTGCGCGCCGATGCGATCCAGCCGTACGGCGAGCGGGATCGCACGCTGGCGGACGAACAGCGAGCCGAGGGGGTGCAGCACCAGGTCCTCGGTCGGCGGCAACGCGCGCAGCGTGACCAGCGGGTTGCCGCCGCCGGTCGGCAGCCGGGTCTGCCAGCCTTCGGGCTTGGCGACCTCGCCCGCCAGGAGCGGGAGCACGTCGACCGGGGGCAGCGTGGTGTCGCGGTCCTCGCCCCAGGTGATATCGAAGTCGGCGGAGATCTCGAAGAACAGCAGCGAGATCGAGCCCCGGCCGTGCGCCCGGAACGGGGCCGGTCCTTCGAGCTGGAAGTCCAGGTCGATGCCGAAGAGGCCGACGCCGAACGCCTTGAGCGAGACCCCAGCGGAGATGGCGATGACGAAGCGGAACGGGGAGAACTGGAAGAGCGCGTCGAAGCTGAGATGCCCTGAGATGCCGAAGTCGTCGAAGCCCAGCACCATCTCGGCGCGCGCACCGAACTGCACCGTGTTGCTGGTGATCGCGAAGTAGCCGGAGACGGTGATCCGGGCGCCCGGCCGGTTGAGGATGTCCACCCGGATGCGGGGCGGCACCGGAAACGGCAGCGGCGGCGGCTTGTACGACGGGTGGAAGCCGCCGACGGAGATGACCAGGTCGGGGTCGTCGCCCCAGCCGACCAGCAGGCCCATTCCGCCCTCGAGGGTCATGAACAGCACGCGCGACTCGAAGAGCTGGGCGAAGAACCACAGGCGCTGCTTGTCGAACTCGATCGCGCCGACGAACTGCACCTGCAGGACCAGCAGCGGCAGGTCGGTGGTGGGCAGCACGCAGCGCAGCACCCCGAGGATGGCGATGTTGCCGGGGATCTCGATGATCACCGCGAGCGAGACCGAGACCAGCGTGGGGGTCCCCCAGCCGATCTTGGCCATCGGCCCGACCAGGAACGTGCCCTGCTCGGGCGGGAAGAACGCGCGCAGGTCCGACAGGATGCGCGGCGCGTTGGCCACCACGTCGCGCGGGAACATCACCGACTCGATCGAGCCGCTCCGCACCCCCTCCACCAGAGCCTGCAGGTTCATCCGGCGGTTCAGCCCGACGATCCCGCCCACCGCCAGCAGGGTGAAGCCGAAGCCGAGCTGGATGCCGGTGCCGAACTCGGCGGTGATGATCAGCAGCAGCGAGAAGCCCGTGGAGCCGTCCGGCATCCTGGTGGTGATCAGCCCGATCGCCTTGACGTCGAAGAGCCCGGCGAACTCCAGCTCCAGCGCCCCGCCGTACTCGCCCCTGGCCGGGTCGAAGAACAGGTAGCCGCCGCCGCTGACCACCCCGGCGTCCACCGACAGGCCCGCGCCCTTGGGCGGCTTGAACCCCAGCGAGACGTCCAGCGGGCCGAGGTTGCCGTCGTTGCCGGACGTGAAGCCGAAGGTCGCCGCCAGACCGAGCTCCTCGACGACCGCCTTGATCGGGCCGAGCTCGGCCTTGATCGTCGCGCCGAGGTTGATCGGCAGGCCGTCCGCGCCGGGGGCGGCCGAGACGGTCAGCGACTGGACGTCGATGGGGCCGAGGTCGAGGTGGACGGGCAGCTGGATCTCCAGGCTGGAGGTGCCGCGGAAGTAGAAGCCGGTGCGCTGGGAGACGCCGAGCGTCAGGTCGGCCCCGAAGGAGAAGCCGCCGTCCGGCACGATCTTGGCGATGAAGCCGTCGGCCTCGCCGGGATCGAAGACGAACTCCAGACCGGCCAGCTCGAACTCGGCGAACACGTCCGCCGCACCGTCGGACAGCCGGATGCCGCCGGTGCCGCCGACCTTGCGGAACTGCAACCGGGTCGCTCCGGGCGAGCCGAGCAGGACGATCGGGGCGGCGTCGGCGCCACCGCGCTCCGCCTTGACCACCAGCGAGCCGGCGGCGTGGGACGGCGAGCCGCCGCCGGCGAAGCCGACGATGATCTCGATCGGGCGGTCCGGCCGCACCCGCAGCCCGATCCCGCCTTGCAGATCCAGGTCGGTACGGATGGTGAGGGCGATGTCGTCGCCCAGCTGGAACCTGAAGTCCAGCGCGCCGTTGAAGGCGGGGATCAGCGCCAGGCCGGGCGGGTCCCCGGCTGCCGCCGGCACCGGCAGCAGCCTCATCTCGGCGGCCATCCGGCCCGAGGCCTGCGCCCGTTCGAAGAAGACCGCCCGGATGCCGCGCACCGGCGGGTCGGTCAGCTTGGGAGCGGTGCCTTGCAGGGCGGCCGCACTCGCCTTCGGGATCTCGGCGGTGGCGATGTCCACGCCGAGGGCCATCATCAGGTTGTCGACCTGCACGGCCAGCGCCTCGAAGTCGAAGTCCGCCTCGCCCCAGCCGAAGGCGTTCTTGAGCACCAGCGAGGGTTCGCTCAGCGTCTTGGGCAGGTCCGCCAGGTCGAGCCGGACGTTCATGTACGGCGGCCGATTGCCCTCAGCCGGTGCGTAGCCCGTCTTGACCACGCCCAGCGCGCGCAGTCCGAACCCGATCGACGGGTGGTACCGCTGCAGGTAGGTGATGACCAGGTAGTCGATGAGCTGGCCGGGGAACTTCTCCTTGAAGCCGTCCGCGCGCAGCGGCGCGGGGATGGCCGAGTCGGGTGCGGTCGCGATCGCCTTGATCGCGTTGACCACGTCCTGGAAGGCCCGCAGCACCCGGCCCACGTCGTCGGGCGAGATCTGCACGGAGGCCTCGCCGTCGCCCACGGAGCCGCCGACGTTGAGGCCGCCCTCGCCGAGCAGCCTGGTCAAACCGTCGTAGAGGGTCTCCACCCCGCTGCCGAGGTCGCGCAGCGGCTGCGGGACGTCCTCGGCGCGCCAGCCCAGCTTCTGCAGGAACGCGATGAAGGCCTCCGGGGAGGCGAGCGCCTCGCGCAGCGGCAGCAGCGCCTGCCCCAGCTCGGCCACCAGCCTGTCGAACGTGCCGGGCTCAGCCATTCTTCTTCGCCTTCGGGTAGAACATCGCGTCGAGGATGTTGTGATAGCCCGGATCGACCCGGTTGACGATCAGCCACTTGCAGACGAAGCAGAACTCGCCGTCGTTGTCCTCGTCGTCGGAGCGGCGCATCTTGCACGCTCCGGTCGGCCGGTAGTAGCCGCCCGCGAAGTCGAGCGCGCCCTCGTAGACGCCGATCAGTTTCGAGGACTTGCAGGGCGCTTTGAAGTCCGGAATGGACCTCGGGTTGTCGACCTCGTGCTTGGGATGCAGGACGTCGGGGTCGACGTTCAGCGGAAGCCTGTTGGCGGGCGTGGGAGTGGTCAGGTGTTTGCGGACCGCCGGCTCGACCACGGTGAGGAGCTGACCGGCGGCGTCCTTCAGCGGCACGTACACGGCCGAGCCCGCGGCGAACGTCGGGAACGGCGCGGGCGGCAGGCCCGGGCCGTCGAGCGTCATGGTGCCCAGCTCGGGCTCGATGTGGGCGATCTTCAGGTTGGTCAGGACCTGGGCGGAACCGGTGGCCAGCGGCAACTGGATCCCCTGCGGGCTGACGTGGAAGTTGCGCAGGTGCACCTCGGCAGGCGGGTTCTGCGCCGCGACCTTCTGCCACGGCGCCATGTATCGCTTGTCGATCACGATCTCGATGCCGCCGAGCCCCGGCGCGGAGTCGATCACCAGCCGTGCGGACTGGCGCATCCGGGGCAGCGCGAACCATTTGACCTTGGTGACGTCGATCTGCCGATCGGGCGCGGGGTTGATCCGTAGGAACCCCAGCATGCTCACGTTGTCGCCGAGGATGTCGTTCGTCGAGGTCGCGGGCGCGTTCGGGTCGTCTCCCCCGGAGTTCTCGTACTCGTCCATCAGGCCGAAGCTGTGGCCGAACTCGTGCGCGACCGTGTCGACGGTCTCGGTGAAGTTGACGTCGGGCTCCGACGACGGCTTGCGCCGCATCACCCGCTTGTCACCCGCGGCGTACTCGAACTCCACCCCGAGGCCCTTGTTGGTCGTCAGCGCCGTCAGGGTGTTGTTGTTGACGTTGCTGCCGCCGTTCACCTCGTCATAGGTGATGAGGGCGACCAGTCCGCGGCTGGGCTTGAAGTTGGCGTCGTCGGGCTCCCACACCGGTCCGATGTGATGGAACGGGGCGAACGCGTACTCCAGGCCCGCGAGGTACTGCAGGATCAGGTTGCCCGGATTGGTGCTGTCCCGGCCGGCGAAACGCTCAGGAGGATGCCTGCGGGGATCGGGCGTCAACGCCCTGGTCGCCTGTTCGGGCTCGTAGAACTCATAGAGCCGGGCGATGAACTCGCGCAGCCCCGGCGTGCCCGGCTGGTCGCTTCCGGGCGGGATCACCGCCGCGCTGCGGCCGGAGGAGCGGTCGCCCCACCGGCAGCCCAGATGCATCCCGAACAGGGTGTCGCGTGCGTGCAGGATCCCGGTCCCCTGGTGCTTCTTCCACGCCTCCAGCAGCGGGCCGTCCACCTTGTTGCGATCGAACCCGGTCAGCTCCTGCCCCGCCCAGATGTCCTTGAGGTTGGCCCTGTTCTCGTTGCGCATCGGAAGCCCGACCTTGGCGACCAGGTCCCGCAGCGTGTAGACGTTCTCGTTTTCGCTGACCGGGTGGATGAACGGGATGGGCACGCCGGTCCCCGTCGTCTGGTCCGCGTCGGCGACCCGGTGAGCGACGGTGGCGCAATGCTCCTGCGAGGCGCCGAAGGCCTTGAAGATGTTGAAGCTGCCCTCAAGCATCGGGTACGGCTGATGCCGGGGCTGGTCGAACATCTGGTCCACGACGCGAGTGACGATCTTGTCGAAGGTCCCTTCGTCGGACTTACGGAACCCTTCCGCGAGGAAGACGATGTTGTGCTGCTCGGCCGCGTGCGCGACGTTGGGCGTCTGGACCGGCTTCAGGTCGCGGCGGTGCTTGGCGTAGTTCACCACCCGCACGGGCAGTCGCTGGGTCTGGTTGACGAAGGTGCCCGTCAGGTCCACGGTCCCGGGGGTGCCGGTGGTCTCGCGCAGCCCGCGCAGCCGCCCCTGCGGGGTGACCACGAAGGTGGCGGTGTCGGCCGACGTCAGCGTCACGTACCCGTGCCCGGTGATGTCGCCGATCAGGTCCGTACCGGTCGGATCGTCGCTGAACTTGGCGTAGATCGACGGCTGGGCGTGCGCCACGGCGTCCACGGCGGTGGTGATGGAGTCATTGCCGAACCACCAGGCCACGATCGAGGTGTGCACCTGTAGCCGGCCGACGATGTAGTCCCTGCCGCGCCGGACCTGGAACAGGTACACCCCCGGCTGGGCGGCGGTGACCTGCCCGTTGGCGCTGTTGTACGCCGGCAGCGGCGGGAGAAGCCGCTGTCCGACCGGGCGATGCGGCGCGAAGAAGTCCACGTTGATCGCCCCCGGGGCGATCGGCGTCAGCGTGTACCCACCGGCCGTCACCACCCGGTCGAACACCTGCAGCGTCAACGGCGGCGTACCGGACAGGGCCAGGTGGAGATCGCAGTGCGGGAACAGCACGATGTCCGGTGTCATGAGCGCCCCCCATCCACGTGGGACTGCGGACGGCTCAACGGAACACGACCGATTATCGCCGTCAGTGATGCCTGGAATACTCACCGTGCCATCAGGAATATCCGGATGTCTCGTTACTGGCCGACTCTGGCCGCAACTATCATGATCGTGTCCTCAACTCACGGTCAGAACCCGTATTAACTCCGAACCGGAACTGCGAAACCAGGACCTGGCCTCACACAGCGGCCAGCGCGTTCACTATAGGGATCTTTGATATGGACAACCCCGTAAAAAAGCCAGAGTGAGCCTCGATAAACGGTCGAAGTATCCAATATGTTTCTCGACGCTCAGGGGACGAGTTCAGCCCGGTTCGAGGGCTGCCGGTTTCCGAAGCCCGTTGCACTGATCGCTGTAGGCCCTGGCCCACGCGGTCCAGCGGGCGGCTCCCGCGAGAGCGGTGCGATCACCTGCCGAGGAAGGTGCCGAGCGCGCTCTACCTGGCCAGTGGCCCGAATGCGTCATGACCGGTGTTGGCCCATGGTGGGTATGTCTCGGCGCCGATCCCACGGGCCACCCCAGTTGACAGGCGCCCGTGCAGCCTCACCTGAGTCTGGGATGAAACACCGACGCGAGCACACTGGGTGACTTGGTGGTCAATTCGGATGAGTAGACCGGGAGGGGCGGAAGCAGTCCCGTTTCGCGTTGTGACGGCTTGCCTGCATCGCTTCGGCCCGGAAATGCCGTCGCGGTAGCCGGATCACTTCGCAAGTGGGCGTTCCGACCGGCCCTCTCCAGAAATGCGAGTAAATTTGGGGCTAATGTTTTCGGTCCGTTGCTGTAGCGCCCTTGGGCGCCGGTTGCCCTGCCGGGAAGGCCGCGGGGACAGTGCCGTGAACCCGGTTCGACGGAAACTGGGATACAGCAAAGGGGCTGCTCTTCGTGGGCTTCATGCGGATCAAGAACACCGGGTACAACTCGGCGCTGGTGCTGCCGACCGGGGCATGGAAAACCATGTTCCTGCGCGGCGATCAGATGGCGCAGACCAGCGCGGCGGGCCTGGACCACAACGGGCCGATCGGCGCCACGAGCATTCACAGCGGGAAGCTGAACGGCATTCCCGAACCGTACAAGAGTGCCTGTGAGGGCGCGCTGATGCTGCCGATGACCGGCGGTTCCTGGCAGATGCTGCTGTTCAAGGGCGACCGGGTCTGCTGGTACCACTGGGACACCAAGGTCCGCAGCGAGGGGCCGGTCACCGAGTTGAGGCATGCCGACGGACTACCGGCCTGGGGCACGATGCTGCCCGTCGGCTACCGCGAGGGCGTGGACGCGCTGCTGATGGACTCCACGGCCGAGTCGCCGTACTGGACGACCTACGTCTTCAAGAACGAACGGGTCGCCACCATCGACTGGCGAAACGGCTGCACCCGGGAGTGCCGGATCTACGAGGGCGCGCAACCCACCGCGGGCTGGGCGAAGCTGCCGGCCGAGTGGCTGCGGGACTACGACCACGTACTGCCGCTGCCGGGCGCGTCGGACGCCAAACGCAGCCTGCTGGTCAAGGGCGGCAACGGGTGCGTGTTCAACTGGAAAACCGGCCCGGAGAAGACCGGCGCGCTCACCACGCTGATGCCCGAGCTGGCCGCGCTGCCCGCGCCCTACACCACGCAGTACAAGCCGATCGTGGGCCGCTGGGCCACTCCGGCCGCGCCCAATCCGGTCACCGTGCGTGTCGATCTGGACGGCCTGGGCGCGACGCGCCAGTTCAGCGGTGACTTCGACCTGGTCAGCGGCTCGACGCGGAGCCCCATGTACTCCTTCCGCGTCAGCGCGCCGGAGATCGCCGCCTCGGCCACCGAGGTGACCGCCACCGGCAGGGTGCGGTGGAAACCGGATTGGACCGGCTGCACCGCCAAGATCACAATCCCGCGGGTGACGCAGTCCTCCGCCGCCCCCGCCATGCGGGCAGAGTTCCGCTTCGACGACGGCAACGTCCCCACCTACGATCTGCCCTTCGAGTCGGCGCACCTGCGCACCATCGACGTGGAGATCGACACGATGGCCAACCGGGCCGCGCCGGCCTCGTACAACACCGCCACCGACGCGGTGGCGGGCCCGCCCGACTACGTCGACCGGGAGCTGACCATCGCCTCCGCCTTCGCTGAGGCGGGCATCGAGTTGCGCTCCGCGGGCACGGTCAACGAGGTCGGCACCGCCGACGCCGGCACCGACCTGAAATGGTCGGACTCCGAACTGCACACCGCGATGCTCCACAACTTCTCGGGCCACGCCGAGACCGAGCAATGGAAGCTGTGGGCGTTCGTAGCCAGCCGGCACGTCAACGACAGCACGGGCGTCATGTTCGATGTCAACGAGGGCAAGCAGCGGCAGGGAATGGCCGTCTTCTACGACCAGATCAGCGGCCAGCCCGGCTACTTCATCCTGGGCCTGTACGTCCATGAGCTCGGCCACTGCCTCAACCTGCAGCACTCGTGGCAGAAGAACGACTCCGGGGCCCCGCTCGGCCCCAGAAACGGCCATGGCGACCTGTCATGGATGCAGTACTGGAACCTGTACACCGCCGAGGACGGCAGTAGCGGCTGGGACGTCTTCTGGAGCCGGTTCCCGTTCACCTTCACCGCCAACGAGCTCGCCCACCTGCGGCACGCCTTCCGCTACGACATCATCCCCGGCGGGGCCAACTGGGCCGCGCAGGGCAGCGCCGCCTACAACACCAACGACCCGGCGCTCGCCGCGATGGGCGACCCGATCGCCGACGACTCCGGCCTGGCCCTCACCCTGTCGGCCCGGCCGTTCGCCTATGGCGAGCCGGTCACCGTCGAGATCAAACTCGCCCGCGACGGCCGTGATGTCACCGTGCACCGCGACCTGTCACCCAAGAGCGAATACCTCACCATCGCCATCACCGCCCCCTCCGGCATCACCCGGCCGTTCCGGCCGCTGGCCCGCCAGTGCAGCGGGCACGGCAACGACACCCTGACCACGTTGACCGCCGAGGCGCCCGCCCTGTACGAATCGGCCTACCTGGGCGCGGGCGCCGACGGCCAGTACTTCACCGACCCCGGGCTTTACACCGTCCGCGCCCTCTACACCGCACCCGACGGCTCCCGCGTGGTCTCACCCGACCTGACCATCCGGATCCGGCTGCCGCTCACCGGCGACGACCAGGACGCCGGTGAACTGCTCATGGGCGACCAGGCCGGCACCCTGATGGCCCTGCTGGGCTCGGACTCACCCGCCCTGCAAGCGGGCAACGACGCCCTGGCCGAACTGTCGGACCGCTTCCCCGACCACCCCCTGGCCGTCTACTCCCACCTCGCCCAGGGCGCCAACGCCGGCCGCCACTATCAGCACATCCGCGACGGCCGGCTTCACATCCGGCAACCTGACACCGAGGACGCCGTCACCCAACTGACCGCCGCGATCGACGCCTCCACCGGCTCGGGCGGCCTCAACGACATCACCCTCAACGCCGCCATGCGCCGCCTGGCCACCGTCCACGCCAAGGCCGGCGACCGCACCGCCGCCGGCGCCACCCTCGACCGCATGGTCGACCACTTCCGCGCCCGACACCTCCCCACGCACGTCCTGACCACCATCCAGGACCAGGCCGACGCCACCCGTCGGCAGATCATTCCCGGCGACCAGAACCGCCCCCACAAGGGTCGCAAGCGCACCTGATCCCCACCACCCCGGCCACATCGTGCGCCCGCCGCCAACAGGCGGCGGGCGCACACTCACCCGCTTCGACAAGCCCGCCCGCCACACCGCAGCGAGAGGGCATGAGGCTGAGGTTCATACTTCTTGGGGACGAGCCTTAGCCTCCCGGCGCAGAGGCGCTTTTCTTGTCTGGACGGTCACTCCGGACCCGCCGGCCAGTGAAAGCCTGTGGCTAACACTGACACGAGCGCCGGTTTCGGTTTCAGGTCGTCCAGACGCTTGAGCTAGCGCCGCCCACTATGCGGCCTCGCTTGATGGTGGTTCGGCGGCCGGGGGCGTTCCGGAGCACGTCGCTGAGGTGGGTGGCCGAGAACAGCACCAGGTCCGCCGCGGCCCCCACCTGGACGCCTTCGGCCGGTGCGCCGACATAGTGGGCCGCGTTCACCGTCACCATGTCGAAGACCTGCCTGAGTTGCCGGTCCGACCACATGCGGGCGGCGATGGCGGTCACCATGGCGACCTCCACCGGATCAAGTCGGCCGAACGGGAACCACATGTCGTTCATGTTGTCGCCTCCCGCGGCGACGGTGACGCCATGGGCGAGCAGCGACCTGAGACGGGCCACTCCCCTGCCTGGCGGGCGGGGGGAGTCCCCCACCAGCAGCAAGTTGCCCATAGGGCAGACGCAGACGGCGATCCCGGCGGCGAGCACTGCTTCGACGACCTCGGTGGCGGTCGTTTCGTCGTAGGCGTCCAGGGCACAGCAGTGGCCGGCTCGGACGCGGCCGGTGAGGCCCGCGTCGATGGTTCTGCGCGCGAGTTCCTCCAGGTCGCGCTGGGCGGGGTCGTAGCTGTAGTCGCAGTGGACGTCGAGGTCCGCACCGGTCTCCGCGGCCAGTTCGACGAGCAGGTCGAGGTGCCGGAGCCGGTCTTGGGGCTCTTCCACGTCGGGGGCCCCGCCGAGCACGTCGGCGCCTGAGGTCAGGGCTTCGCGGAGGAGCCGTAGTGCTCCGGGGTCGCGGACGATGCTCTCCTGGGGGAACGCCACGAGCTGGATGTCGAGCAGGTCGCGGTGGCGGTCCCGCAGGTCGGCCATGACGCCGAGGGCCGACAGTCCCCCCACCGGGTCGACGTCGACATGGGCGCGCAAGGTTCCCACACCGTGACCGACGGCGAGCCGGATCGCGGTGGTCGCACGGTCTCTCAGTTCCTCGGGGGTGTAGCGGGCCTTGACGTACCGGGTGCGCTCAAGCGCGGCTTCCAGAGGATGGTCATGGTCGCTCGGGGGCAGGCTCGGGTGTGTGAGCGCCTTGTCCATGTGGAAATGAGGTTCGACGAAGGCGGGCGTCAGAAGCCCGCCCTCCGCGTCGATGATCTCCACGGTCGGCGGGGCCGGGAGGTCGCCGATCGCGGCGATCCGCCCGCCGGCCAGGTGGACGTCGACCGGGGCGGTCGAGTCGAGCAGGCGGGCGCCGCGGATCAGCAGCGGTTCAGGGTCCGGTCGCATCGGACTGTTCCTGCTCGGTACCGAACCCGTCCAGAGCGCTGCGCTCCTCCAGGGTCGTCAGCTCCTCGAACAGCGTGATCTGCACGCCGCCGGGCGCGTCCAGGCGGGCGTTGAGCGACTGCCAGGGCGTGACGGTGGGCGGGGCGACGGGTTCGGCGCCCGCGTCCAGCAGCCGGTCGTTGACCGAGCGGGTGTCGCCGACCTCGAACGCGACCCTGAACTTCGGCGCGACCTGCCGGCCGACCTCCACATCGTCGATGAGCCGCTTCTGCGCCGGGTTGGCGATCTCGAGCGTGGCCCGGCCGGCGTCCAGGATCACTACCCGGGCGTCGCCCTCACCCGAGAACGCGGCCTGCTCGGGCAGGCCGAGCGCGTCGCGGAAGAAGGCGACGGCGGCCTCGTAGTCCTCCGCCACGACGACGAGGCGCAGTTGGCGGACGGCAGGAGCGTCGTCTCTTTCGGTGGTCATGGCAACTCCTTCTCTTCGAGCCGTACGGGTGTCATGCCGACAAGACCGCGCCCCAAGGTGGCGGGGTCCCTGGGCGTCCACCGGCCGTGGGTGACCTTGTCCAGGAAGTCGTCGAGCACCGCGTTGAACGCCGCGGGCTCTTCCAGGTTGAGGGTGTGGCCGGTACGCGGAAGCACCGCGAGCGCGGCCCCGGGGATGGTCCGCTTGAGCATGACCTTGACGTCGAGGCAACCGTCGTCCTCGTCGCCGACGACCAGCAGGACGGGGGTCCGCACCGCCGCCAGGCGGTCGCGCAGGTCGTACAGCGAGGGGCGTTCGGCAAGGACCTGGGAGAACGTCAGGGACATGCCGACCGGGTCGCGTCCGGCGAGCCGTTCGCAGAACGAACGCCATCCGCCGGGGTCCTTGAGCCGGTACTGCACGCGCGTGGGGCCGTTCTGGTAGGCGTTCGCGGCGGCCCGCACGTCCTCCCGGAACATGCGGGCGGCCGTGCGCGCCTCTTCGGTGAACCCGGCCCGCTGGTGCGGCGCCGAGCCGTATCCGGCCCCGGCCACCGTCGCGCTGAGGCAGCGTTCCGGGTGCTGCAGCATCAGGTGGACGGCACAGAATCCGCCCATCGAGAGGCCTACGACGTGGGCGGCGTCGAAGCCCAGCCCGTCCAGGACGGCGATCGCGTCCTGGACGGCGATGTGCTGCCCGTAGCTGTCCGGGGCGGCTGGGACGTCGGACGGCGGGTAGCCGCGAGCGTTGTAACGGACGCAGGTGTACCGGTCGGCGAAGTGCGCCACCTGCGCGCGCCAGTCGTGGAGGTCACCGGCCACCTCATGCAGGAAGAGCAGGGGCGGGCCGGCCCCTTCCACCTCGACCGCCAGGCGAGTGCCGTCAGGGGTCGTCACGGTGGTCATTCCGGCACCTCCCCCGCCCGGGCGGCCTTGAGCGCGGCCCATGCCGGCCACACATGCCGCATGAGCTGGAACGCCAGCGCGGTGACGGGCATGGGGAAGTCGCCACTGTCCGCTTCCCGCTGCACCGACCGCATGTCCTTCAGGAGGATGTCGAGGTCCTCGCCGGGCACGTAATGCTCCCACCAGGGCTTGACGCGCCGCCAGTTGTCCACGACCCAGCTGCCGCCCACGCTGACCGACAGCATCTCCATCAACTGGTCTTCGCCAACGCCGAACTCGTCGGCCAGACGGATCGCCTCGTACACGCCCATCATGTTGACGCCGAAGGTGAGTTGCACGGCGAGCTTGGCCGCCTGAGCGGTGCCCACCTCCTCGCCGACATGGAAGATGTTGCGGCCCATGAGGTCCAGGAGGGGGCGAAGCCGCCCGAACACCTCGGGTGCGGCCGACACCATCAGCGTCAGTGCGCCCGCCTCGGCGCCCCAGGGTCCCCCGGACATGGTCGCGTCGACGGCGGTCACGCCGTGTCCGCCGAGTTCGGCCGCCAGCGCGCGCATCGTGGACGGGTCGAGGGTGCTGGCCACGACGACGGTGAGCGGGCGGCCCTCCCGGACGACACCCTGCTCGCCGAGCAGGACCTCGCGGGTCTGCGCGGCGTCCCGCACCACGGACAGGATCACGCCCGAGGACGCCCTGGCCGCCTCCCGGGGGGAGTCCACCAGCCGGATGCCCGCCTCGGCGGCCTTCTCGCGGCGTTCCGGTGAGGGATCGTATCCGTGTACTTCGTGGCCGCCCTTGACGAGGTTGCCGGCCATTCCGAGCCCCATCGCGCCGAGGCCGATGAAGCCGATGCTTTCCGTCATGTCCGCTGCGCTCCCTGGGATGCGAGGCCGGTGGCGGCCGCCGGCAGGTCGACGACCAGCACCGAATCGGCCGCCGCGGGCAGTTCGCGGGCCAACTCGGCGTGCCGGGGGTTTCGAAGGTAGGCGTCGCGGGCGCTCTCGCCGGGGAAGGCGATGGCGAGCCCGGTCGTGTAGCCGCCGCCGAACGGCTCGATGCTCACGTCGGGGCCGGCGTAGACGTCGCCGGCGCCCAGTTCGGCGGCGAGCGCGGCGAGCCGGGAGGTGAGGTCGTCTGCCCGTGACTCCTGTCCGTCCCGGGGCCTGACGAGCACGATGTGGACGAGGCTCATCGGGCCGGCTCCGCTCTGGTGAACGGGCTCACGCGGGGTTCTCCGCGGAACTGCACAGTCTTGTACTCGGTGAACTCCCGCATCCCCTCCTCGCCGCCCTCGCGTCCGAAGCCGGACGCCTTCACGCCGCCGAACGCCAGCGCCGGTGACCCGTCGCTGGCGGTGTTCACCCAGACGGTGCCGGCCTGGAGCTCGCCGCTGACCGCGAAAGCACGGTCGAGGTCCCTGGTCCACAGGGACTGGGCGAGGCCGTACTCGGTGGCGTTCGCCAGCTCGACGGCCTCCCGGTCGGTGCTGAACGTCGTCACCGACAGGACGGGCCCGAAGATCTCCTGCTGGAACACCGGCGACTCGCGGTCCACGGAGGCGAGCACGGTCGGCTGGTAGAAGGCGCCCTCCGCCAGTTCGGGGGCGTCGGGTGAACTCCCGCCGGTCAGGACCTTCCCGCCGGCGTCGACCCCGGCGAGCACGGCCGCGTGGACCCGGTCCCGGTGCTCGTGGTGGATGAGCGCCCCGATGTCGGCCCGAGGATCGTCGGGCATCCCCACCCGCAGCGCGGACGCGCGGGCGGCGACGGCGGCGGCGAAATCGTCGGCCACGGTCTCGTCCACGAGCAGCCGCGAGCTGGCGACGCACGACTCCCCCTGGTTGGCGAAGGCGGCGAAGACGATGCCGTCGGCCGCCGCTTCCAGGTCGGCATCGGCGAAGACCACGTTGCCGGTCTTGCCGCCCAGCTCCAGCCCGACCCGGGTGAGGGAGTCGGCGGCCGCGCGCATCACCTCCCGGCCGACCCGCGTTGATCCGGTGAACGAGACATAGGAGACCAGGGGGTGGGTCACCATGGGGAGCCCGGCGCCGGGCCCCGTGCCGGTGACGACGTTCACCACGCCGGGCGGGAAGCCCGCGTCCTCGCAGCGGGCGGCGATCTCCAGCGCGCTGCCGGAGGTGAACTCCGACGGCTTGACCACCACGGTGCATCCGGCGGCGAGGGCGTAGGGGAGTTTCTGCAGGAGGACGAGCGCCGGGAAGTTCCACGGGATGATCAGCGCGGCGACCCCCACCGGTTCCCGGGTCGCGAGCGCTGTGTACGCGGGTGCCAGGCCGGTGTAGGCCTCGCCCCTGGACGTGCGGGCGAGCGCCGCGGCCTGCCGGACGTGCGCGATGCCGAGCTCGATGTCGCCGCGCGCGAACGCCAGCGGCTTCCCGACCTCCTCGGAGTCGAGGGCGGCGAGCCGGTCGGCGTCGTGTTCCAGGAGGGCGGCCAGGTTCTCCAGGAGCCTGGCCCGGGCCATGGCGGGGGTGCGTCGCCACTGCTCGGACGCGAACGCCCGAGCGGCGGCGCAGGCGGCGGCGTCCACGTCGTCCGCCGTGCCGGCGGCGTAGCGGGCCACGACCCTGTTCGAGGCGGGGGCGCGTCGCTCCAGGAGCGGGCCGTCGACCCGCTCTCCGGCGATGTGGTGGCCGTGGACGCGGACGGCGGTGTCACGGGAGCTCATCGGCTCAGCTCCACGATCTCGCCGCCCGCGATGTGCGGGACCTGGCCCCGGCCGGCCTCGACGACGGCCTGCCATTCGGGATCCTCGCGGAACGCCGTCCAGCGGGTCTCGCGGTCGTGCTCGTCGGCGAACTCCAGGACGTAGACGAGTTGCTCCCCCTTGGTCAGCCGCCGCAGCCACGGGCCGTGCGCGGTGATGCCGTGCTTGGCGAACAGAGGCAGGCTGGTGCCGGTGAACTGGTCGAGCAGCGCCTCGGTGTGGCCGGGCGTGATGGTGTAGTAGCGCAGTTCTGCGATCATGTGGCCTCCTCGTCGGATTCGGTCAGGTCCAGGCGGCAAGGACGTCCCCGGTCGCCGCCACCACGGCGAACCGGCTCTCGGCGGTGCTGAGCGCCGCGGCGTGCAGGCCCATGTCCCACGACGCGCAGGCGTCGGCGGCGATGGTGACGTAGAAGTCGCGGGCGAACGCCTCGCGGGCGGTGGTGTCCACGCAGACATTGGTGGAGACGCCGCAGCAGAGGACGCTGTCGCGTCCCAGGCTGCGCAGGATCAGTTCCAGGTTGGTCCCGGTGAAGCCGCCGTAGCGGTACTTCTTGACGACATGGTCTCCGGGCCGGGGCGCGACCTCCTCGGCGATCTCCTGCCCCCAGGATCCGTCGAGGCAGATGTCGGGGGCGGAGTACGCGGCGCGTGAGCGCGCGTCCCGCCACACCGGTGAGTCGCCGGCGCCGCCCGGCAGCGTGGTGTGCTGGCTGTGGATCACGGCCACCCCGGCCTCGCGGGCGGCCTCCGCGAGGCCGGCGGCGACGGGCAGGATCCGCTGGGCGTGGCTGACGTCCCGGCCGCCCACGGTGGCGGTCTTGCCGCGTGGATGGACGAAGTCGTTGGACAGGTCGATGAGGATCAGCGCCGTCCGGTCCGGCCGCAGCCGGTCGGCCAGCGTGGCGGTCGCCGTCATGACAGGGCCTCCGCGGCTCGCTCGATCGGGTTCGGCCGCCGCTCCTCCCGGCCGGGCGGCGGGGTTCGGCCTTCCGCGGTCGGGAGCGCGGTGACGAGCCACCGCCGGCCGAGCCGGTCGGCGGCGGCGGCCGGGTCCGCGGTGGGCGCCATCAGCGCGTACAGGCCGCGCCTTCCTTCCAGCCCGGTGACGGGAGCGGTCATGCCCGCGCCGGCCAGCCGGGCGGCCTCCAGTCCGTTGCGGGCGGCCATGCGTCGCTGGAACGTTCCGAGCGGGGTGTCCGAAAGGATCTCCAGGCCGGACGCCTGGGTGACGGCGATGCCGACCGCGCGGGCCGTCGCCTCCCCGTCCAGGCCGTCCTGGCGGGCGGCGGCGCAGGCGGAGCCGACGAGCACGGCCGCGCACACCGGATCCCACCCGCCCACGACGTGGCCGTCCAGCGAGTCGCGCACCCGCAGAGCGGGTTCCAGCCCGGCGGCCAGACTCTCCGTCGCGAGGTCGTCGGCGCTGCCGGCGTGATGCAGGAGGGCGCAGGCGACCCAGTAGGCGACCGCCGCCCGCTGGTCGCGGACGGACGCTGTCTCCAGTCCGGACAGGTTCTCGCACAGAGCCGCCGCGGCGGCGGCCGCGTCCGGCGGGACGGGCGTCTCGGCGACGAAGCCGGCGACGCTCGCGGTCGTCCCCTCGGTAGCGGTCATCGGGCCACCACTTCCCTCCGGGTCTCCTCCAGCAACGCCTGGACGGTCCCCGGTCCGGACCCCTCCCCCAGGCGCGCGACCGCGTCCCAGATCGCCTGTGCCCGGCCGGGCGCCAGGGCCTCGGCCTTGCCGATGAGCTCGTCGTCGGTCAGCGGGCGCAGCAGGCTTCCCCGCGCGTGCTCGACGGCCGACACGACGGTTCCCCCGTCGACGGTGTGGATCTCCAGTACGGCCGAGTCCCGCGGCATGCGCGGTTCCGGGCACAGGTCGACGCGCGTCCGCAGGCGGGCCAGCACCGGGTCCGCCGCCGCCGCGTCGCCGAACTCATCGAGCCCGCCGGTGCCGCGGGCCAGGCCGGCGGCCACCCCGTGCACCGCCGAGAAGCGCGCTTGCAAGCCGGTCCGCGGCTCGAGCCGCCCCATCAGCTCCGGGACCAGCGGATGGCAGCGGTAGCGGATCCGGACGACGTTCGCCGGGGCGACACCGCGGTCATGGGCTCTGACGGCCGCGTCGATGCCGGGGTGCGCGACGATGCCGCAGGGATAGGGCTTGAAGGTGTTGTCGGCCAGCTCCCACCGCGTCCCGAACCGGTCGAGAAGGCGGCCCGGGGACCGGCCCCCGGGCGCGAGGGCGCGCAGCAGCCCGCCGGTGTCGGGGAGGACGGCCGCGGCGCCCACGGTGAACCGGCCGCGGCCGGCCTCCGCCGC